>CAYOSZ010000099.1:0-7818 GCA_964406715.1 uncultured Ignavibacteria bacterium
AGTTAACGTCACCATGCAGGATAGCGGGGTCGAAGGTGACCAAGCCCAAGCCAAGCTGATCTATCTTATGGAAGATCTCATCCTCGATGTCGGGATACATAGAGTAGCCCCAATAGTTATACGTGGCGGTTTGATCGTCATTGCAGTACTCCATCAGCAGCTCATAGTTTATGTTGTTGTAAATCAAGTTGTGATCCCCTATGGCGCCCCCAATTAGAATCGAAAGCGTTTTGGTCAGATCGCCAGAGGGCTCATTCAGGACTATTCCGTAAAAGTTATCCTTAATCGTGTTTCGTTTGAGGTTTGCATAGAGATCACCTACACCCCAAGGATCCAGATCAGTCGAAGCATAGATTCCGATGGTACCATAAGCATCTAAACCTTCTATGTCATTGTCCCAGACGTTAGTTTCTCCACTGCCTCCGCCATAGAGAACCACTCCACTGGTACAGGCTGAAATCTGATTCGACTCGACATTCACTGGTGACGCGACGGCAATAGTCTGTATCCCCTGATCTGAATAAGTGATGGTGTTGTGAGATATGGATGTAGGTGAGTCGTTGTTGTTCACACCAAGACCAAGTTCTGAAGTCGTTACTGTGTTCGAGTCCATATTACCATCTGAATTCCAGTGATAGAAGATGCCTATGGAAGCATCGGAGATGTCGTTATGCTTGGCGTCTCCGGATGAACCCCACAACATGATGCCGGCAGACTGCATAGAAGAGCCCTTTACGTTGGATACTGTATTGTTACTGAAATCAACGCCACTCAAGTTGTTCGGAGTCTGAGCGGAGGCGTAGATAGCCCTGAGGTAAATGTTCTTCGCTGTGCAGTCACGCACCTTCAGATTGCTCCAATCACCCGTGTTGTAGTTAGTGATAACACCGTTTCGGGCGTCTATGGTTCCTGGTGGAGTCAGGGTGGGATGGTCCCCATCGAAGGTGAAGCCCTCTATGGTCACGTCGGTCGCCTCCACCACAAAGATCTGCGAACCCCTGAAGCTGGGTCCAGCCTCCGGGTCTGGCATGCCTATGTCTGACGTAGCAGGGTAGACCAGAACCGAATCCTGTCCGGCTCCCAGCAGTGTCAGCGACTTGTCTATGACGGCGTTTTCTTCGTAGGTGTCGGGCCGAGCTCTCAGCGTATCCAGACTCGACGCAGCCTCGATGCCTTCTTGGATGGTGGAGTTGTTCGACGTATTGACGTACCACGTCCATGGATCCGCGTGTGGATCGCCCACATAGTTGTCGCCCCACCAGGGTGAGTAGTCAACCGGTCCGTAGATCGTCTCACCCGAACCCTTCAAGGCATTGCTGGCTTCGGTCATAACAACGATCCCGTCGTTGGGAAGATCTTCACCGTACGGGCTCGGAGCTGGAGCCACCTGGCGAGTGGCACCAGATTTCACCCCGATAGTCGGGCCGCTGGGATCGTCCCAATAACATGCCGTAGCATCCATCATCTGGGCGAAATCATTGTTAATGGCCGACCCAACGTTGCCACTGAACATGCAGTAGTTAACACTTATGGAAACGTTGTTTGCATTTCCAGAGTAGTCTGCTCCCCATATGCCGTCAAGGGCACTTCCGGTGATGTTAGATCCGGTCACAGTGGCATTTAGATCACCGTTATCCCAGCCGGTGTAATACGAGCCGGCCCCGGTACAGTAGAAATCTATGCCGTCGCCGGTGCTGTTCGAAACGTCGCAACTATTGACCGTCATGTTCACGTCACTGTTGTCTCGGCTGAGCTGGATTCCGAGCGACCACTCATTGTTGTCGAGAACAAGGTTCGCAAAACCGAGGTTCACCGGGACCGGATGGTTGTATACCCAACCCCAGTCGGAGAAGTTCACTCCACTCTCACAGTCATAGGCTGAATCTTCGTCCATCGAAACGTCGCCACACTCGAAGAGCAAGATGCCAGTTGAGGCCCAGTCTGATCCTGTGTAAGCGGTACCTTCAACGTAGTTGCTGGCGGTAGTGCCTGTAGCACCGTAGCTGAGCTGAATGCAGTTTCCAGCAATACTGCTAGAAACAACACCGGATACAGAGTTGCCGTTGACGGTAAAAGTGGCGCCAGGCCCCATCACAAGTATCCCACCCTTCTGGAAATTCGGGATGACGTTGTTGGAGAAATCGATCGTGATCGTCTCTCCGTCGCCATGTGTTGCTACGAGGCTGACAACTCTCGAATTCGATGGATGGGCTGCATCCGTGATATCTTCGATTCGACAGTCGATCACCGATCCACTCGTGTTGAAGTAGTGCATGCCGTAGAAATTGTCCGGGCCAAGCTCCTTCCCGTCCACGGTGAATCCGGAGATGTTTACGGTCCCCGCATCGGTTACACCCACACAAGCATCGATAGTCCTCGATGATCCGGTCCACTGGGTGATGGTATACGTGACGCGATCGACGACCGGCACTGCCTCGATAATTGACTGGCCAACGCCGGTACCTATCAGGTCAACACCCTTGCCATCAATTCGAACCTGCTCCTCATACGTCCCCGCTGCCACGTTCACCGTCCCACCGATGGCCACCGCATCCACCCCATCCTGAATCTTATCGAAGGCGTCATAACACCAGTAATGACCGTCATTGGCACCTAATGGAGTGTACTCGTCATCAACCCAGACTACATTCGGAGGGGTAGTGCTGAAGTCACATTGGGTAAAGGTGGAGTCGCACCAGGGTTCGTAATCTACGTTATCGCTCACCTCATCCCCTTGCCCGTTTGGGTTTGTGGTGGGATGATGTGGGCCACAGTACGCGCCCCACCAATTTTCGGTAGCATTGACAATTTCTCCTGCTCCGTTTGAAACACCGTAGTTGGAATTCCCCACAATGCTGTTGTGGTGGACTTCAACTACCGTTCCAGCGTAAAGGCTGCCAGATTCTATGCCTTTGTCAGAAAATTGAGTGATGGTGTTTCCAGTGATGTTGACCTGGGTGGTTGCCGATAGCGAGTAAGCCCCGACTTCCTGACCTCGGAGTATAATGCCTACGGTACCGACATTATTCCCTTCCAATGTGTTATCTGATATTGCGAATTGCGCATTATCAGACGGACCCATCAGGTCTATCCCACGGTAGACCGACACTCCACTACCTAATGTGCCGGTAATTAAGATATGATTTCCACTGATGACATTAGAAGAGCCAACCACGTTCATCAAACGAGCTACATTACCATCTGTGGCCGGGCTATTCACGGTAATGGTGTTGCCTGTCATAATAAGGGTTTCCATGTTGTAGAAGCGAGCTATGTACCCGTAAGTCACTCCGTCGCTTGTGATAACGTTGTTAGTCAAACTGAGATTAGTGACATTGCTTTGAACGTATATTACACCGTGATCGTCCCCCGCGAAAGAGTTGCTGTCGACAACCACGTGGCTGGCATATCCGGCATAGAACCCATTGTACCAAGAGTCAGAAGTCTCATCGAAGGAGTTCCTCTTGATCGTAATCGGATTGCTTTCTGTTCCATCTGCATAATTCACATAGATGCCCGTATTTTGTCCATCTCCAGATCCGGAATCAGTTATGGTGTTCGCCTGGATAAGCGTACCGGTAAAGTCAGTTGTATTATATGGAGTTCCAAAACCTGACAGCCATATAGCTCTACCGAGGGTAGTTACACCAGCCTTATCGAAACAGTTGTTCAATACTTGATTATTCCTGCAATATCGAGTAGGCGATGCTCCGCCAATCCCGCGGTAGATAATGTACATTTGCTCTTTGACGCTGGCGGTAAGTCGGTTATGCTGAATTGTATTGTCTGAAGATTGCATAATGTACATATTATAATGACCACCGGTAATGATGTTGTACTGAATACTATTACCGTCAGACGGATGGTCATGATCTAGCGGATTCTGAGATAAGCCTCCAATCAAAACGCTTACCTTGTTTTGCTCCCATTCCATTACTCCTGTATGCTCGATGGTGAAACCGTCAACTACCGCATTATCTGCAACAATGCATAACGTTGGGTCGGTGCCCGCATACGTGATTGTTGCTTCATCTCCTCTGAATCCGCTGCAACCAGGATCAACGCCTGCCTGAGGACCTGTTAGCGTGAGATCATCCTTGTCAATGATGACCTGCTCGTTGTACATCCCCACCGCGATATTGACTGTGCTGCCAGCGACCTGATCGATGGCTTCCTGTATGCGCTCGATTGTTCCGCTCTGGGGGCTGTCGTCATCCACCCATAGCTCCGAAAAGTCACCTTGGAAACCCGGAGCCACCGGATCTGTGTCAGTTCCGTCATCAAGCCATGGCGTGTAGTCCACATAGCCACTAACCTCGGTAGCTACACCGGCGGGTGTGTTGGTGCCATACCAGTTGCCAGAGGCATCGATCAACGTAGTGATCCTGTTCCAGATCGCCTTCCCAGTGGTGTTGATGATGGCGTTGCCCCAGATTGTGACCGACCCTGAAAAAGAGCCGCAGTTGATACCGTCGAAGTTCGAGCCGTCGATGATATTCTGCGAAATCATCACATTGCCTGCTCCCCAGAACTCGACCGGGCGAACTGTGTTTATGAGAGCATTTCTAGAGATAACTGCATCCCCAGCATTGAGATACACACCAGCAAACGTGCATCCATTGACGGTGTTGTCAGAAATGGTCGTGGTTCCGGAGTTTCCGCCGTCCACCTGGACGAAACGCGTTCCTCCGGTGACGGTGTTGTAGCGTATGGTATTGCTTCCCGCCCCAACCGTGCTTTGGACGTAAATGACGTAGGGAAACTGGCCGGTCGACGCGGCCATGGTGATAGTGTTTCCGTCTGCCGACGTAGAACCACCAATGGTATTGCTGGTGGCTCCGTTGCTGAGACCTATTGCCTTGTCTTCTGTTCCTGTTGCCGTGCCGGTTATGGTGTTAGCGAATACCTGATTGTTGTCGGACTCATCCAGGCCTATGTGGAAAGCGATATTGTCCGTCAACGTGTTCCCGGACACTGTGGAACCGTCCGACCGCAGAAGTAATATCCCGTCCCAACAGTCCTCCACGGTGTTGCCGCCTCCCACTGTTACTCCATCCGACTGGTACACTAGGATACCGACTGCCGCCCACGGGCTTGACCTGGTAAGGTCCTTCACCATGTTTCCGCTAATGGTTCCGGTAGCTCCCCGGCCTACGTTGATACCATTTAGCGGGACAGCAGAGCCGGTTACGGTATTGTCACTGATGACTACGTCTGGATCGACCGCTGTGCCATCGTCGCCGATAGCATCGATGCCGTCCCTGGTGAATCCACTCACGTCATTATCATCAATAGTAAGGCCTGCGTCACCATATACTAAGACACCCCAGCTCTCGTACTCGGTGGTGGCGAAGTCCTTGATGGTACATGAAAACAGACCTGCATTGGTCCCTTTCACGTCACGAAAGAAAACGCCGACAAATCTATCCATTCCCGAACTCTTGTTCTCACCATTTGCGTCAACGGTGAAGCCTTCAATCCTCACGTTGATGGTGCCGGAAGGCGGGAAGGCTGCGACGATATAATCGTGGGTGTTACCTCCCTGGGCTACGGATCCAAGCCTGTCCGCCGGCGGAGCTTGTATGGTGGTGGTCAATTCACCAGCACCGAGCAGCGTCAAGGATTTGTCAATAGTGGTCTGCTCGATGTACGTTCCTGCCGCCACATTAACGAGGTCACCGGAAACCGATTGATCTACGGCGTTTTGGATGTGAAAGTAGTGGTCGTGGCTCAGATCCCAGTTCATCTTGATATAAGAGATTTCACCGTCGCTGTAAAATGGCCCATTGTTGGTCTCGGTGGTAAAGAAGACGTAGGCATGGTTACCGTCATAGTAACCGCAAGGCCAATACTCCCACCAGGCAGTGCCGCTATGACCACCATACGAAACCGTTTTCGCAACAGACCAGGTGGCAGAAGTACCAAAAGACTTGGCTTGAACGAGATATTGGCGGTCTTCTGCACCGACATAAGGTGCGGAAATAACATAAAGGTTGGTGCCATCGTTGAAAATGCAGGGATCATACAGACCTGCCCCTGCTATAACTGTAGAGTGAGCACCAAATCCTGGTTGAGGATCTGTAGCAGCTTGGAATACTTCTATGTCTCCAGTCCCGTCTTCGATGTTGACCACATAGAGAACACCTACATCCTTTGAGCCTGTGAACAAAGTAATCTTGGGCTGGTTTCCGTTGCTAATGTCAACTTTGGGACTCAGGTTAGAGCCGTCCCAAGTGTAGCAATCGGAGCTACCGTCTGAGGATTCCCAGACGATGTAAATGCGGTCAACGTCGCTGGTAACGTTTACGTGTCCCCCTCGTGCGGTTGCATCAGCGATCAGTGTGGTTGGACCGGTCCACGACCCGCCGCTATATTCGTAATAGTATAGTCCCCTGTCGGTACCAGACTGTCCGCTGGATACGAAGGCGTAGACCTTTCCATTGAAATAGGTTGCTGAAACCACACGTTGGTCGAAGTTAGCAGGACGGTTCGATTCTGACACAGCTAACTTGGTTTCGGAAGCGCCAGCTAAACCAGCAATTGTCGCAGCCGTCTTGTAGTAGACCACGTACGAGTCCGCATCCGGATCGTAAGAAGGGCCACGTATACCGCTGGTGGAGGTGTTATCACCTTTGGTGTAGAAAAGCCAGTAGTTGGTACCGTCATTGATAATGGAGGGATTGCGATCATACTCGCTATTGGTAGTGCCATAGGTCGGCTGTGAAACTTCGATGGTTGCTGACCAAGCGCTGACTGAAGCCAGACACAGAACGGCTGTCAACAGACACATAATTCCACTAATAAATCCCTTTGAGTTCATAATTTTTCCCCTTCCAGTGAAAAAAGTTTAACTCCCTTATTTACACAAACTCATTGCTTTAATAATTCACACCCTTTGCATCACCTCCTTCTGCCACCTGGATACATTAATAATGTGAGAATGAAATAGGTTTGGTGTATTGACCACCACCACCTCCTTTCTGCAGTTAGGCCACTTCTCGATATCTGAAAAATGGGAAAAGTGAGTTAAATCTCCTCTGTGTGGAGAAAAGGAAACCTGTACACTCATACTGCTTAGGGAATGAAGATTCGTTGATTGTCATCTAGCTTGTGCAAGCTTATGCCATCTCGGCAAGAACACTATCTAAACAACTGGGTATCCCCCCGGATTGATTGACGCCAGCTTCCCCTAAAATAGGGATTATGTTTACTTATGTCAAGCTATTAATCGTTATTATATGAAAAATTTAGCTTCTGTAGGACAGGCCATCGAATTACTTTAAGTCAATGATATACAATGGATTTGGTTATCAGAACGGTTGCATGAGATACTACTTGACCATTGACAGACGGGTTTTTCAACAGTGGCAATTCTCCTATCTAGCAAGGTTCTGATATGCTTTATCTTTCTCAGTCAAATAGAGGATAAATATAGTCTTCAATCTTGAGTATACCGACTCAAACGACGTTAATCATTAGGATGGTATGGATGATCGCAGTTAATCGGGTGGATAATAGTTATGATGTTTGAACCTCAAAGCAGGTGGGGAAATACTCTTGGGGTCATCCCTATATTGATCATGGAATTGATGGGAGCCGTAATGGTCCAGCGTTTGATTCCAAAGGAATTTATTGTCAAGTGATTGGGACAAAGGGCAGGCTTAAAAGGCATTATCTTTGGCTCATTGGTAGGAGGATTGACTCCGGGAGGACATTCGTGAGCTTCCCTATAGTAAATTTGTAAATCCGGAGCCGGTATTGGGACGGTGGTAGCCTACGTAACCGCCTGGTCATTGATCTCGGTGGCGCGGCTTCCCT
>CAYOSZ010000100.1:0-3008 GCA_964406715.1 uncultured Ignavibacteria bacterium
TATTTGATAGTCATCAATGATAATACAACTCATTAACCAGAGCAATACCTTCAATTTACCTGTAGATGTGTTTCTTGGAACCACACAATTGACATAGCGTACGTTGAAACAGAGTTTATTCAAGCGCAGATGGAAGCTTCTGAAGATGAACAACCTTATGTATTCAAATGGCCCTCATGAAACAGAGATGGTAGGATGACTGATTTGGAGGCTGTTCTTGGAGTTGGACCAAGCATCGCAAAGAAGCTCCGTGCAGTCGATATCACAACTGCAGAACTCTTGGCTGTCCAGCATCCCGATGATTTAATCGCACGAGCTGGCATTTCTGTAGATACAGCCAACAAAATAACCAAGAATGCTCGAACTCTTGTAAGCAAGTTCAATTTCAGGTCAGGTATTCAGCTAGAGGAAGAGCAAGAGGCACAATCAAAGCTTATGACCGGAATTGATGGACTTGACCAAAGACTCATGGGCGGCCTGACTATCGGGTCCTTGGTCGAGGTCTACGGGAAGGCATCAGCTGGGAAGACCCAGCTGTGCTATCACTTGGCTGTTCGTACCCAAATGCCACTGGAAAAGGGAGGGCTTGAGGGTGCAGTACTCTGGCTGGACACAGAGAAGTCCTACAAGACGGAGGTCATTCGTGCCAATGCTGTACGGTGGGGCTTGGATTCCGACAGTGTTTTGGAAAACATCCGCTCTGTGGATGTCGTGAACACAGTCCATGCATGGACCCTGTTTGAGAGGATACCAAAGATGTGCGCTGAGGAGAACGTCAGGCTCGTGATTATTGATTCACTGACTGGTCAGTTTCGTCAGGAGTACAAGGGAGACAACAGAATGGTTTCCAGACAACAGGACATTAATTCCATGTTGAACCTCATGCGTCGGACGGCTCTGGCTACAGATGCAACTTTCATCTATACAAACCAAATCATCGCCAGTCCTGGTCTGGGTAAATTCATGCGTCATGACCCAGTGGGTGGAAACATCATGAGTCACGGGTCTGACTACAGGTTCATGGTGTCCATGGCAGAGTCTGGAGGTCGAAGATTGGCACTCAAGGACCACGCAGGTCTTCCCGAGTTCGATGTAAACCTCAGTCTAGGCTGGGGAGGATTCTATGAAGACAAATACGCACTGAAGCGTGAGGAGCCATCGGTCATTGAGTATCTTGTATCACGAGGATACAACACCGATTTTGAAGATTCTTCATGATGCACCTACATATTGAAGCAACCTAGCAATTGCCTCTCTTGCCCATACGAAACCTCTTGCATCTTCTAAAGACTCTCTTCCTCCCTCTCCTTAGACTTCAACCTTTTGACATTCTCATAGAACTGCTCAAGGTTTTCAACATCATAGTATGTCAGTGGGCCTCCATCAGCCATCATGAGTTCCTTGAGGAGCTCAACGTTGTGTATCTCAATGGGGAAAGAGTCAATCTCTTTGCCAGACTCGACCATCTTGATCACCGCTACATCCTTCCCATCTCTCTTCTCAAGGGTCAGTCTGCATTGTGCCCGTCGTTCTCTCCTGTTCATTGCCTCAGAAACGTCGACAATCTTGTCGGTCACGACTTTTGAGATTGCCTCCTTCAGTCTGGGATGGTCGTCAATCTGTGAGAACCTTAGGTCAGAGAGTTGGCTGGCATCAATCTTCGCATCATGGCGAGTCCCTCTATCTGTGTCGATGAGCTGCTCACACTCTGCCAGTAATGCCATTTCAAAGACATCTATCTTGAGTTCCTCAAGTTTCTTGAGTAAAGACTCTGCAGACAGCCCCTGTAGTATCAACCTGAACCTGTTGTTGTCCTCAGGACGAATAACCAGGGTGACCTTCCTTCCTTTCTTGGTGGATAAGAGGTCACTGCAAGTCTGTGGATACTTGAATTTCTCTGGATAGAACCTGCTTCTGTAGACGAGAGGTCTGAGGAAGCTTACTGAAACAATCTCCCTTTTCCCCTCACGCATCAACTCACAGCCCAGATACTGGATGTCTTTCTGGTGGTCCCACATCACCAATGTCTTTCTCTTGATTCTCAGGGGAGTCCCTTCTCTCACTGGGTGTCTGAGTGTCCTCACGAGTTCTGAGGTGTTCCTGAAGTACAGAGTTCCCACAATAGTCCTTCTTGACCGGTCCCTGAACTCCACCTCATACAATTTCCTCTCCACATCGATTCCGACTGTACAGGTGACCTGAGTGACATCCTTCTCGACAGATGCCACCTCCCTGAGGAAGTCATCCACACGTGCTCCGATATCGACAGGTAATACTGGAGGTGCCAAGACCTGATTGTTCAGTACTGGAACTTCGTGAGGTTCTCTTAGTCTGATCCAAGGAAGAGAGGGGCCATTCCCGTGTTCAATGACACATGACAACCACACAAGATTACCGTCATCTCCCTCTGCCTGCATCCAGACGATCTTGTGACCACTAATCTCTGTCACGACTATCGCACTCCTGTCTGAGGATTGCAAGACCTTTCCGGCAGTAGACCTCTGGACCTCTGGGTCCGTCACACAACGGAAGTAAGATGTCCGTAACCACTTATTGGGAAGATTACTGACAAGCCCTCCCATCATCCCTTTCTCAGACTGAAAGATAATCCAGACTGCATAGTTTTCATCTATGCGTGTCCACACCATCTGTCCAGGTTGTTGAGTCGAGAGGGCATGTTCTGAGAGTCCCAGAGTTGGCATAGTCTTTGCCCGGGTAGTCAAGTTGGAATATATAGAGTGGAGGTCGTACTTTGAACACACTTTGTCCTGTTGGACCTTGAATCCAAGCTGATACAGCTCCCACTCCACCACTGATTGCAAGAGAGGAACGACATGAGGGTGAAGTGATTCCTTGTATTCACTCCCCATCACTGCAAGCACTATGAGGAGAAGGTTGTTTCCGTAGAGCAGGAGTATGTCTGGAGTCCTCTTCAGTACTTCCTCAAGGACCTTCCTGTTCTCGAAGTTGAGAAGCTCTCGGAGACCGAGTCGGATCGGTCGGACAGT
>CAYOSZ010000100.1:3018-7800 GCA_964406715.1 uncultured Ignavibacteria bacterium
CCACAGCTGATGACGTGTAGTATCATCAATGATGACATCCTTGACCTGTTCCAGTGCAACGAGGAGAGTGCTCTCATCTTTGTCAGATGACAGAACATCAGCACAGAGTCTCTCAATTCTTTCAAGACAGACATGTAGGTTTTTGGTTGAGGGTCTCTGCAACAGATATCGCACTGTCCTGAGAAGCCTTCGTAGTTCCAGTTCCCTCGACCTCCTAGTGTCGATGACACTGTCTTTAGAACTGTCGACAACAGGAGGTCTTGTCACTACAGCAGCCTCATCCTCCATTCCATCAAAGACTTGCGGAGGTGCCTGCTCATAGTACCATCTCCTGTTGATAGCATCTGCATTGACATACTCAATCCCATTGGTCCTGTTTGGTTCAGGAGGTGGAGCTCTTAGGTTCAGATTGAGTCTGGTGGAATATGAGTCTTTCACCGGATGTGTGAGGAGCTTAATCTTATGTTCGTCAGACCTCCGTTCTAGTTCATGAGCCTGAGTGCCCCGTGGTCTGAGAATACTAGGTACCAGCGACAGTGCGAATCTTTCGAGCTTGGATGCGTGCCTTCTGCGGTATGTACTCATGTGAGGTCTGATACTGGACAACGTCACTCCACGACCGTACATTACCCTGAGTTCCCTGTCATGTATCTCCTCTTTTTTCGGAACTGGACTTCTCCCCTGCACAGATCTGAACCGTTTGGAATATTCGAAGAGTCTGGGCACATGGATACTGGTCACCCAAGGCTCAACGTCTACAGGGATGTCCTGTACAATGAACCGTTCATCATCCCGCTTTGGCAATAGACGTCCAAACCCCCGTGAGGAAGTGGGGAGGTTGTAGATAATCTCATCCAGGTGTGTCCTTCTAGGCGAGTCATGAGGGAGGGGACTGATGCATCTCCTCTGATAGTGTCTGTTCATCCGAGTGTGTTCCACTCCACTGTCGACCCAGATGACGTCAGAGTCTGGGAGGACCTCGAGCAGTATAGTCTCCAGAGCGCGGACAATGTGTGACCTGTTGGTAGGCACCATGTCCCTGAAGTCGCTCCACCCATCGATGATGACAATGGAATCTCTAATAACAGAGTCCTGAAACATATTACGAAGTCTGTCGACCAGTTTCTCAAACCCAAGACTATCATTGGACAGGAGTCTGTTGACATGGTTGCTCAGGTCGACGAAATTAATTTTAGCAACAAGCTCTGTCAGGGTCTGGTGTTGTCTCATACTAATCCCTCTCTCTCTTCCGAGTAGATCAAGACAAAACCTCCTCCTTGCAAGCTCTTTACTGGGATAGTCCCCAATCAGGTCAACCCAGAAAATCTTGGTATCACTGGAGCCTTCAGAACATTCTTGGATGTGATGGAGGAGGTGCCAGTTCCTGGCAATCCATGCTGCTGAGTTACCTGACGAAGTGGGGGATGAAACCGATACATACAGAGTCAGGTTTCTGTCGTCAGACACACGTTCAGTGAAAGGGTTCTCCAAAGGGAGTGACTTGGGTACAGATGTCTCACTAAGAAGTTCATTAGGGCCCTCACTGGGAGTAAGGATGGTGGCCACTCGTGGTCCCTTAGAGTCCAAGGTGTATGAGGTGGACTTAGAGGTGTCGAGTAGGTCTGAAAGCATCCCCATCACCAAGTCGTCTAGGAGAGAGTTGAAAGCCTCGAAAACCTCCAGTGGACTTTGATCTGTATCCAGTACAACTACTCCCTTCCATAAGGATTTGGGAGGTGTGGGGTCGAAGGGAGCGATCTGTGTATACTCATGAAGGAGTTCGGACTCGTAGGCATCAAGTTGGTCCAAGGTGATGGGTTTTGGAAGAGAGGTGAATGTTTCAATCCACTCCTGTTCAGTGGTCGTACGTTTCCAAGCATACAGTGATGGAGCATAAACCTTGCTTCTTTTGGGACCAACACCATATAGATTGTAGTCGAAGTCGGTCTTTGTCTTGACCTCAAGGATCATCACAGGGGTGAAGAGAGTATGACCCTGAACCTCTCTCCGCAGGAAGATGACAATATCAATCTGACCCTTTCTCCCTGAAACTGGAAGTTCCCCCACTACCAACACCGAGGAAGGTTCGTCGAGCATGGTGTCCCCTGCGTAGACAACCTGTTTCAGAGATCGGGGATGATGCAGGTCTGAGAGCAGAATCCGATGCCACTCATTCCCCTCTCTCGAGCTGAGAGCAAGTACCTGTTCCATCATCTTGTCCAGGTCTCTCTGGACAATCATACCTTTATCGATGTGGTCCATGATGATGGAGTAAGCCTCTCGTTCCTTCCCATCGTTGGTAGCATTGAGCAGTTTCTCCAGTTTCTTCTGGAACTTCTCAAGAGAGGCAATCTCTGAGCCTTCATCTAGAGAACGTGTGACAGATTTCCTCCTTCCGGTTCTTTTTGCATATAAGGAACGAATCTCAAGGACAATCTGTCTCAGCTCACGGTCCGAATAGCGATTGAAGTTCGGTCTACCGTGTTCACCATTAGAGTACACCCAGTCGAGGAAAGGTCTGAGCCTGTGGATCAGGAGTCTGATGTACCTGTGAGATTCGCCTCTTGGGACGTTGTGGATGAAGAGCTGACGACACAGCTCCACCATGTGAGCTCGGATCATGTCAACAAAGTCCATCTCTGGCAGAGTGGGATGAGCCAGCAAGACCAAGGGGCTTTTCCGTTTCTTCTGATACCCGGCTCTCCGGTACCTCTTGACACAGTTGTCCTTTCCCAGATTCTCGTCCTCATCCTCCAAGAGGTCCTTTATGCTTCCATCAGGATACTTACGAATCCAGAAGATAGTGGGTTCAGGGAAAGGATATCGTGTCATTGCTAGGTCTCTTAGTCTGGCCCCTGCATAGTTGAGCAGCGCATTGAGTGGTCCAACAGTCCCCTCGAGCCAGCTATAAACTCGCTTGGACTCCCTGTTGCCAAAGCGTTTCGTGCTGACCCACAGCATTTTCAGGAACTGCCCCCGCATGTTTGGTTCGGCTCTCTGGACAGCTGAGAAATCATCCATGGAGAGAGCAGTCTTCCACATCTCTTCAATGCTGTTGTAAAACTTGCGTGTCTTCTCACTAATCCGCTTACTTGATAGTCTGACAAGTGCCACGAGACCCATGTGGATCGCTCTAGCGAGGATGTCGTTGGGACAACTTCCTTTCCTCTTTCGACCTCTCACATGTCGATATTTCATATTTCATATATATAAATAAATCTACTAAAACAGAATTCTTATTTTTAGATTTAGAGGAATTTAATGACTTAAAATATAAAATAAAGATGTAATATGACTTATTTCTTAATAAGTTTTTAAGTATCTACTATGAGTAAGATATGAGTACATAACCAGTCTTGAGAACAGGAATGGGAGTGAACTCAAACTGACTCAAGAGATGGGTCAGAAGTTTTTAAGTAAAGGCGAAAAGCGATGGTGCGTTCCAAGGGTGTGACAATCTCGGTGAAGGTCCCAATCAACTGGGAAGCTATGACTGAGAGGACTAGGCAGAGGCTTAGACAGACCGTTGGACGGGACACTAGAGTGATTCGTGCATTCCTTGGTATTATCGAACAACACGAAAGCAAGTTGTTGACAGGTCGTAAGAAAAATCGGATTCATGATGGAAATCTAGACAAGCTCACCATGACAGCTCTCAAGGTGAACCCAGGTTACAGTCAGAGACTATCAGTTCCTCATGATTTCAAGGTACGCTTCCCCAGAATATCCCAGAACGAAATTACTGAATGTAGGCAGACTGCTGTAGCTCTGTACGAGAGCTATCTCCAGTTAAAGGAAAAGAGGGGCTGGACACCTTCCCGTCCCACTAGGACCAACGGAACTAGAAGAATGCCAAGATGGGTGTTCTGTCAGAGGTTCAAGCTGGTTGAAAAGAAGACATCAGTTTCTCGATGGTGGCTTGACATCAGGGACTCCCTCGACTCAGTGCTAGAAGGACGAACATATCATGATCGACTGAATGTTCCTCTCAAGATTTCTCCCTTTCATCTGAAACAAATCAGTCGTGGTGAAGTCAAAGCTGTTCAGATTTTCACCGATGGACGGAACAAGTGGTGGGTGACCATTGCAGTCAGGGTTATAATTGATGACTCATCAAAACTGAAACTTCCTATTGCTATACTTGGGATTGACCTTGGTATTGAGAAGGCCGCCTGCACAACTCTCCTGACTCCTGAGAAGACAAGGGAGACCCGCTACTTTGTCCAAAAGCAAAAGGTCAATGTCATTAAAAAGTATGATAGAATTGTTGCAGACCTTCAAAGAGAGATGCACACCCGGAGAAATAATGGACAATCATATGACAGGGTTGCGGAAAAACTCCGTCGGATGCGTTTCAAGCGAGAGAATGTTGCGAAGGAATACGACCGTGTTCTTGTACGACAGCTCCTCGACTATATATCCGAAATATCCAAGAAGTACACAATCTATGTAGCCATTGGTCGCCTGAAGAATATACGAATGCGTGCAAGACGAGGAAACTACCAAGGACGAAGGTTCAGAGGGATGATACACTCCTGGGCTTTTGCCCGAATCACCAACAGCCTAAAGCATGGTTTGGCTCAGCTTGGCTGGAAGGTTGATGGAAAGAATTCCAGATTCAGGACAGTGTCTGAGGGGTGGACTTCCATCATGTGCTGGAGGTGTGGGAATAAGGGTACGAGACCTAAACAGAACTATTTCCACTGCCCTTCTTGTGGTCACAAGACCAATGCGGACCGAAATGGTAGTATAAACAACGCTGCACGCATGCTTATGCTCACG
>CAYOSZ010000101.1:0-7797 GCA_964406715.1 uncultured Ignavibacteria bacterium
ATGAAGGCATCGAAGGTAGCAAGCTCCTCCGGTTTAAATTTTTTCCACAAACCCTCCTCCCCCCGAAAGGTGGGGACGCCGCTCTCCGCCGATATTCCCGCTCCGGTCAGAACCGCCACTTTGGTGTTTTTGGTCAACAGCGATTTCAATCTGTCAGAAATTGTGATTTCCCGGTTCATCTTTTTCCTCCATCAGGATGAATCGCCCAGTATAGTTACATCATCCATATATATCTTATGTGTGTAATTAGTCAAGAGGTTTTGCTCCAATTACCGGAGAAGCGCAGAAGGGATCAGGCGATGGTTGGTTTGGCTAATGCTTGACACTCCACAGTTGGGATTTATCCAAACCCAATCTCAAAAGCTTCATCCCAAAAAAATCTTGTTTGTGACGAATCACATTCGTATCTTTCTCAGGTGTGCTGCATCTGATTTATGTTTTAGAATACAGGGATAAGAAATGAAAAAGACTTTCCCTTTGCTGTTGATTTTTTGTTTTTGCCTTGCCGGGGAAAAACAGAGTGCCCGGGCACAGATAGGTGACGAAACTGTACAGGTTGAGGCAGCTCAGGCCGACAGCGTGCTGGAGAACAAATCTCCCACCGGGGCGCTTTTAAGATCTGTGGCTTTTCCCGGATGGGGACAGTTCTACAATCGCAAATATCTCAAGGGTATCGTGGTGTTCGGAGCGGAGACGACTTTCATCACCTTGGCCGCCATCGAATGGAGCCGGATGAATACCCACAGGAGAAATTTCCAGAATCCTGATTACCCGGATAGATATTGGGAGTTTGAACAGTTCCAATTCTACGAGGACAGAAGAAATCTTTTCTTATGGATCACCGCCGGGATCGTCTTCTTGAGCATGTTTGACGCTTATGTGGATGCTCATCTATACAATTTTGACAGGGAAAAGGTGAGGGACTTATCTATTAGTTTGATTCCTGAAGATAGTGGAAGAAGCGACATCAAAATCGTATTCTCCATCCCCTTCTGAAAAAAACGTATCCTTTCAACTCTATGCTCTAAGCTCTTAGCTCTGAACTCTATGCTCTAAGCTCTTAGCTTTAAGCTCTTACCTCTCAATAAATATATCTGGCGATGTCCATGTTGTACCGGTTGGGATTGATGGTTTTCAAGATGGTCATTTTGTGCTTTCCGGTTTTCTCATCTACTTTGGTTAAGTCCACGATTTCTATTTTTTCCTTCTTTCCGGTTCTGTTAGCCACAATAGCCACATCCGGGCGGGAAAGCTCAACCGGCCTGGCTTTCATCACCACCCCCACTTCTCCCGTATCCAATACCACCACCGACCCGACCGGATAGATGCCCAGCATATTGATAAAAACCTTTAGAAGAACCGGATCGAAACTTTCTCCCTGCTTCCCCAACATTCTTCTCAAAGCTTCATCCGGTGTCAATGGGATCTTGGCGTAGACCCGGCCCGAGGTCATGGAGTCGTACACGTCTGCGATGGTAACTATGCGACTGAACAGACTCAGATCTCTTTTTAGATTGAGTTGGGGGTATCCGGAGAGATCGAGCTTTAGGTGATGCTCAAAGGAGACCACCATGGCCTGGGTGGAGAATCTGTCTATACTGCGTTTGGAAAGCAGAGTTTTCACTCCATTCACCGGATGTTTTCTGACCTCCACCCACTCCCGCTCGTCCAACTCTTCCGGTTTGTTGAGAATCTCCAACGGCAGCCTCACCTTGCCCACGTCGTGAAACAATGCGGCAAAGCCCAACTCGCTTAGTTCTCTTTTGGAAAGCCCCAGCCGGGTACCCAGTGAGACCGAGAGGATGCAGACGTTTACCGAATGAGCAAAAGTGTATTCATCGAAGTTTTTAATCGAGGTCAAACTCATCAGGTTTCCCTCCTCCTGGATGAGCTGATCGATCAAAAACTGGATGGCCCTCTTGCCCTTAACCGTGTTTATGCTTCGTCCGGCTTTTGCCGACTCCATGGTCTCTTGAGCCACCGAAAGGGTTTTAAAGAATCTTTTTTTGGCCAGCTTTTTTTGATTTTCCGGCAGGGACTGATCTCCCACATCCCACTCCGTGGCGAATTTCTCCACCCTTATATGTTCGATTCCCGAGGGGAGAATTTTTTTCTGCAGGTTTTCGAAAGGATCATCCGCTTCCGTGTCCGCATGTGCCAGGATAAACAGAAATTCATCCAACTCCTCCTGGTTCAAAGGAGAGGTGAATACCAGGCTCTCGAATTGCAGCTTCCTGAAGGCTTCCATCAGGAATTTGCTGGAGTTGTATCCGTCCAGCGAGAACTTCAATCTGGTCTCGTTCAAAAACAGATAGCCCTCTTTCGAGTTGAGCACGATCTCCTGCTCGTCTTCCAACAGGGATTCTATCAGGTTGGACAGGTTCTCCATCTGTTTTCGGTAGACTGAGTTTGATCTGTCGTATATCTGGGCGGTTCGGATGAAGGAATAGAGTTGAGAAACCAGATTCTTTCCCTGCTCCAGAAGATATTGCTTCTGCACCCGGATGGGGTCTTTCTTCTTTATTTCGACCGAGGTTTCCGTGGTCAAATCGTCTCCTTGGTTAGAGCATCTTAAGATCAGATAACCTTGGCTTCTTCACCTTCCCTTATCCGGCGAGCCTCAATGCGACGCAGGGCATGCTGGCAGGCTTGCCGGATGGCTTTATTTCTCTTCCGGCTGAGTTGGTTGATGGCTTCCTCCACCCCGGGATCATCTATCATGCTTAATGCCCCCACGGCGAAGATGCGGGTTTCGTTATGTTTGTCTCTTTGTAGCCAGCTTCGTTTGTTGATCATCTTAACCAGAAAAGGGACGGCCTCCTCACCGGCAATGACGGCGAAAGACTCCAACATATTCTTTTTCTCCTCCGGAGATTTATCTTTGAACTGGTCATGCTTCAAGACGTTCATCAACTCCGGGAGTGCCTCCTTCTCCTTCCTCTGTGCCAGCCCTCGCGAGGCCAAAATACGAATTCTTTTATTCTCATCCTCCAAAAATGAGGCCAAAAGTTGTCCTGCTTGCTCTCCCTTAATTTTAAAAAGCGAAGAGACGGTCTCCTTTCTGATTCTCAAGTCCTGATGTTTGGCTATCAGCTTTAAGAACCTCACGCCCTTCTCGGAGCCGATCGATCCCAGGACGGATACCACGTTTCTCACCACATACCAGCGCTGGTCGGAAATGCCCTCTCCCAGAAGGTCCAGATGGTCTTTTGCTTTTATGGTCAATACTTCACTCACCATCTTGCGAGACAGAAATTGATTCAGATCTCCGAGCATGTGAACGATGGGAGAGATGGAGTTCATGTTTAAAGAGAGAAGTAATTCTTTGGTAGAGGATAAATCGGCGGCCTCCTTTTCATTCAGAACCTGAGAAATCCTTTTTATGTTCTCTTCCTCTCCTGCTTTATCCATCGCCTTTTTCGCTCTCTCTGCCTTCTTATTATTAAGAGAATCTGACCCGTCGGAGAACTTTTGCATCATCTCCTCAAATCGCTTAAACTCCCGCACGACTTTCGTGGCAGAATGGAAATCCGCCATGCTGATGAGTGTTGTTGTAATCTTCTCCAGGGCATCCATCACCTGCTCGAACTCAGAAATATCTTCCTCGGCAAGCAAAATCTCGGTCATTATATTGAGAAACTGATCTAAGGATCGATACCGGCTGTTCATCATCAGAAGCTTTTGAATGCTGTCGATCTCATCCGGCGAGAATTCCTTCAATCTCTCCAAAAGCCTTCTGTTCTCCTCCTCCCGCTGTTTGAGTGTCAGATCCGCCTGTTCTGTCCGGGGGGTGGTGGAGTCCTGTTCGGCAAGAGTCACCTCCGAGTAGAAGAGCTGGTTGAAATCCCAATCATCCGGGATATCCTCAGCCGATGGGACCTCCACGTCCAGAAGATCGTCCACCACCAGGTATTTGACGTGATTGAGGTCCTTCTCCCACAACATGGTCACCAGATCTTCTTCCAGATCCGGTGATCTTAAGGAGGTCTCAATCACCTGTACCAAATCATCAACCTCCTCCTGCTCCAAGCCTTTAAGGAAAGCCAGCTCTCTGATTCCATCCTTATGAAGAACGAAAGCTACTCCCTCTTCCTTCTCTCCGTCTTCATACACCACCTTTCCGCCATACAGAAGTTGGGAGGGTCGGACCTGCAGGTTCAGCTCATCGTGGGCATCCAGAAACTCGCTTAAGCCCTGATGAAGCTTTCTTTTGAATTCCTTGGGAAGGGGATTATTGCTGGGGTAAATTAACAGGCTCTTTACGGTATTGCTCAGAAGTTGAATCAGTCTTTTTACTGACTCCAACTCAACCGGCTCAACTTCTTCGGATTGGGTTTCGAAATCAAATTCAGGCATACTTCTCCCGACAGGACACGTTCCTTCAATTTATCGACAGCCTTAAGGTGTAAGATTACTATTTTCTTGCGATTGGAAGGAAAATCAAAAGGAAGATCGCGTTAAAGCTATGCTCAGTTATTATGCTCTGAAGGGGAAAAACCGGTTGGTTTCCAGTGAGTTTAAGCTGTGTGATCGGAATGCAACCCGGGATTAGATGTGATCCAGCATCTGATTTGCTATCTCTTCGCTTCTTTCCATGTCCTCTTTTGGTACCCACACAGCCACCGGCACGGCAGAGGTGGTGCCGTAGCTTCCAAAGGTGATGGCAATATCGTCACTCTTTATTATGGATGGTATTCCTTCTTTTTTCAACGCCTCCTTTAGCATCTCCGCATACATGCGGGAGGGAAGAGTTCTCAGCGGGACGTAATTTATGCCTTGAGGAGATTCCTCCTCCAATTTATCCACCAAAGGAGCACCACAATCCGGGCATTTGGTGATACCTTCTTTGTATTCGAAGCCACATTTGGGGCAAAACGGCATCTTCTTTCCTCCTTAGCTTCTGCCTGTCCACTTAGCGTACTATACGTTTCTTTGCCTGCGAAAGATGCTCAAAACTTTCGCAATTGTATTATGTGACGTGAATGAAGGTGGTTAAAAATAGCAATTGGTACTCTACTGTTCTGAAGTAACCTCTATCGCTACTGAGGATGCAATCACACCTGCTCCAATGGTTCCATTCGCCCCATCCAGGTTTCCTGTGGGAAGTCCTGGGGGTAGCTCGAAGGCTATTCCGGTGTAATAGAGAAAGCTTTTGTAATATGCAATCACATATACGTCATAGATGCCTTCGACCAGATCGCCCGGGCTGGTTCTGAATGCGTCTGGTGGGATAGTCTCTGTTCGATTTTTATCTTGATCCAGCACGGCGTGTCCTACGGATCCGGCTGGTCCAGTCATGCTCAAGAAATAACCCCCAGTACCTGCGGACACACTCCATGCAACCGGCACGCTATGACCACCTGCGTTCAGCTGGTCATTTGCAGGCAACTCATTGATGTAGAAACTGCCTGGAATTACGACCGATGTGGCTAAGCTGAAATCATCACCAGCAGAAGAGATATTTATGGATACGGTTTGACCGTAATTAAAAAGTGGGAATCCCTCCAGGTAATAATTGCCATTTCCCTGATTTGCCAGGGTGTCGGAGCCCACCTTCACCAACGCGCTATCGAAGGGATTGCTATCCCGCAGGACGGCGAAATATGCGATATCCTTGCCCGAGTTCATGTCCTTGGCCACCACACCATTGATGGTGAACTTGTATTGTTCCTGTGGGGTGCGGGTGGTGACCTTTCCCCCGCAGGAGAAAGAAAATATGATCAACAAAAAGAGAATCAAACCGTTTTTCATGGCCGTTTTGTATTTCATGGTAAGCCCTCCCTGATCGTTGAATATACGATAGCCGCCCCGCCTCAGACGGGGCGTATCTTCCTCTTCGAAACCTTTTTCATAAATCCAGAGATTTCATCCTCCCGACAGCTTCTTTCAATCTCTCTTTATCCACTATCAACGAGAATCGCAGGTATCCTTCGCCGGATGGACCCAATCCCGATCCCGGCGTGGTGATGATGCCCGTCTTTTCTATAAGCACATTCGCTATCTGTTGTGAGTCGAATCCATAAGGGATTTTTGCCCAGACGAATATGCCGCCTTTTGGATTTTTCACCTCCCACTCCAAATTCCTCAATCCTTTGACCAGGACGTCTCTCCTTTGTTGATACGTCCGGCGGACTTGCTCTATGTCCTCATCCTCCAAAGAAAGCGCCACTATTGCGGCTTTTTGCAAAACGTGAAAAGCACCCGAATGAACGCTGACCTCTATTTGTTTCAACGCATCTATTAACTTTCCGCTCCCCACCACGAAACCCAATCTCCAGCCGGTCATGCCGTAGGTCTTGGAGAACGAGAAAAACTCCAGGCAGCTCTCCTTTGCTCCGTCGATGGTTAGTATGCTTTCGGCTTTGGTGCCGTCAAACGTTACCTCCGAATAAGCCATGTCCTGGCAGATGATGATCTCATTCTCCCTGGCAAAATCGACCGCCTTCTCTAAAAACTCCCTATCAGCCAAAGCTCCGGTGGGATTGTTGGGATAATTCAAAAACAGAAGCTTGGCTTTTGACAGTTCCTCCAGTTTAATCTTTCCGAAATCCGGAAGCCACCGGTTCTCCATCAAAAGAGGCATGAGCACGGGCTTCCCGCCGGCAAGTATCACGTTTCTTTTGTATGGCGGGTAAGCCGGATCGGGAACCAGCGCAGCATCTCCCGGATCGATAAATGCCCAGTTTACCAGCGCCAATCCCTCCTTGGAGCCGAGCAGTATCCAAATCTCGGTTTCCGGATCGACGTCAACTCCGAATCTTCTCTTCATCCAGGAGGCAACCGCCTGTCTCAGCTCAGGTATTCCCTGATACACCGGATGCCGGTGATTTTCCGGAACGTCCGCTGCCTGCTTTAGTGCCTCCACGATTTTGGGATGCGGCGGCAGGTCCGGGTTCCCACCTCCCAGGTCGATTATATCCTTCCCTGAAGCCAAAGCCTTCCTTTTGGCTTCCGCCACACCAAAGAAAACGTACTCCTCCAGGTGTTTCAAACGCGAGGCGATTTTGTTTTCCATATCCAACGCAATTATCCTTCTATCATAAAGTTAATCGGCACACACAGGTGCTAAATTGAATAATATGTTGAGAAAGCGTTACTGTCAACGGAAAAGACATCAGTAGGGGTCGGATTTATCCGACCCGAGTATGCTCCAAGAAAGCGAAACGAATTTCCTTCCCCCTTGATGGGGGAGGATTAAGGAGAGGGTGATATGTTCTCGTCGGATCCCCCGACCCGATGAGAAGAAAGGAAAATTAGTAGGGATCGGATTTATCCGACACGTGAAGTTGGAGAAACAAACGATAACAGACTCAATGAATCAAGTATCTATGCGCTTGATGCTGAATCATCAACTCCCTTCCTGCTTTTTTTCAAGGCTTGGATTATTTGCTCCTTTGTCCTGTAATCACCAGGGAAGTACGTATAGGTCGGTAAGATAGGTAGTTTTAGAGTCATGACTTGGAATTCATTGTAGTTGTAATGAGAAAAATGTGTTATCTCAAAAAGCCTTTTGTCTGGTGGTTCGGAGTCTATCGTCATCAAGTAACCAAAAGGTGGATAAGTGATTTCGCTCATCACAATAAAACCCCTCCCAGAAAGAACATTGCCTCCGGCAACTATTGGTGAATGGCGAAATGTTCCCTCTATATTATAGTACACGAAGAATCGGAACTTCGGAGGCAAGTACTTTGCATCCCTATTCAGTACAAAGCGAACAAGATCTGGGTGTACCTTAGCTAAGGTGTCTTCATTGACTGAGAAGAACATGGTTACAATTTGCTTCAGTATTGCTAGAGG
>CAYOSZ010000102.1:0-7767 GCA_964406715.1 uncultured Ignavibacteria bacterium
GAGCTTAAAACAAAGCTGATTTTTCGGTTTTCTTTGCAGGGACATAATTGGTTGAGGTGATTTTAGACCAGAACCTAACTTAAGTCAGGTTCTCATTCGGGATTTTCATTCCCTCAATCTCGGATTGTTCCAGAAGAATCGTGTCGCTCCCTGGGGCGTGCCGAACCAGATATGATCTTTATCCAGAACCAGATCCTGCACCTCATTATCCAGAAGACCGTCATCCGTGGTGTATTTGATCCAGATGTCGGTGGTTCTGTTCAACTTCCACACACCGTTTTTTGTTGCCACCCAGACGTTTTTTTCATCACAAGCAAGCTTTACCACGTTAACTTCGGGAAAGTTCATGTTGTTGTCGTAGACCTTTCTTTCGTCGCTTACCGGGCTGTATCCTAAAATTCCATTCTCGGTCCCGAACCAAATCTCCTCTTTCCCGCTGGAGACTTTATTGTCGGACCCCCGGGCAATGGATCTGATCTCGCCGAATAGAAGCCCGTCCGGCGTGGCAAATCTATACCAGGTTCCCTGCTCCCGGTCCAGAGTGTATACTCCCTCCTCCGTTCCCACCCAAACGTAGTAAGAATCCGCAAGGACGGAAAAGACATATAATCGTTTGAGAAGCGGATCGGTTATGGTCTGGAGGGTATCGTACAGGATGTCATAAACGGCCAATCCTTCGGAGGTGCCAATCCAGAGGTATTTTCCGTCCGATTCCAAAGCGGTGACCTCGTCATTCGGCAGTCCCTTGAATGAGGTGTGGGAACTCCATTGGGAGTCCTTCTTTCTCATGCGAACCAATCCTCCCTCGGTGCCGAACCAGACATAAGAACTATCCGCCTCCATGGCATTAACCTGGTGACTGGTCAGAAAGGGGACATATTCGGTAGAGAAATACTCCCAGGTTTGCGTTTTGCGGTTGTATCTTGTGATCCCGCTGGAAGCACTCGTCAATCCGGTGCCCCCGAACCATAGGTCATCTCCGTCGATGAGTATGGCTTTGACGTCCTTATCATAGAGCCCGTATTTAAGCATTTTCAGTTGCAGCCGATTCAGGGATGCGGATCCCACATTCAGTCCCCAGGTGGTAATCCACAGCTCATCGTCGAAGTCGCCTCTTAAGTAATTGGTGATGGGATAACGATCCAGATGTGAATCCATCACCCAATAGCTTCCCGCAGTGGTGGGGCCAAACTCGGTGAAGAGGTCGGGGAGATCGAAATTGGAGGTGTCGCTTTTGGACAAATGTTCGGGGAATTCCTGTTCCCAGGTCCATTGCCCGAATACTGCATGATAGTAAGCAGAGCCACCATAGGTGTCTGCCCAGATTTCGTCCCTGGTGGGGTCGTAGGCTACGTTTCTTGTCCAGTTGTCCGGCAGCCCGTCACTGGTGGTGAGAGGAGTATCCCAGCGGCGGTTGAATCTGTCATAGCGGGTTACCCCGCCGGTGGTCCCGAAATATACGTGATCGAAATCGTAAGCAATGGATGTGACGTACCTGAACACCGAATAGCTGACCCAGTCGCCTTCCAGATATTTACCCTTGGGGTAGACCACGTTTGACAGAATCAAGATACATGATAAAAATATCAATATCCCCACAACATAAGTTTCTAAACTTCTCTTGATTTTAGCCTGCACTCCCACTCCCCGTTTGTCGTTTTGCTCTGTTTGACCTGAATTCGATTTTTATTTCTGGTTCAAGAAATCCAATGCCAAACCTGCCAGAACCGAGGCACCCACCTTCATGGCATCCTCATCCACGGTGAATTTGGGATGATGCCAGGGATAGATGGCGCCCTTTTGGGGATTTCTTGTTCCCAGCCTTAAAAACGTACCGGGAACTTTCTCCAGAAAGTAAGCAAAATCCTCAGCACCCATCAGAGGTTTGGTGATCTCGAATATGGCCAGTTTTCCAAACATGCTGGCAATGGTGGCTCGAGCCAGATCCGTTGCCTGGGGGTCATTTATCAGCACAGGATAACCCGGAATGAAATTCAGCTCAAAGGATGCTCCCGCACCATGGGTAATTCCGGCGGTGATCTCTTTCAACAGGCGAGGAATCCTTCCGGCCACCTGTTTGTTCAAGCTTCGAGCCGTTCCTTCCAATACGACCCGGTCACATATAATATTACGTTTTGTACCCCCCTGTATTTTGCCCACACTTATCACCACGGGCTGTACCGGATCGATCTTTCTGGAGGCGATGGTCTGCAAAGCTTGAATAACCTGGGCTGATGTCACGATGGCGTCCACTCCATCGTGCGGCCTGGCTCCATGTCCGCTGATCCCCGTAATGGTCAGGTCGAAACTGTCCGCCTGAGCCATGAAGGGACCCTCCTTGACTCCGACTCTGCCCACCGGAATTGCAGAATCGCAGTGAAGCCCGAATATTCCGTCAACTTTGGGATTTCTCAAAACTCCTGCCTGAATCATGGGCTTTGCTCCCCCCGGCGGGCTCTCCTCACTGGGCTGAAATATGAACTTCACGTTGCCGCTCAGCTCATCTTTAAGCTCGGAGAGAATCATGGCTGCGCCGATCACACAGGCCATATGGGCATCATGCCCGCAGGCGTGCATCAGCCCTTTACTTTTGGATTTGTACGGAAGGTTAGTCTGTTCGATGATGGGAAGAGCATCCATATCAGCCCGCAGGGCTACCGTTTTGCCTCTTTTCTTCCCGTTGAGTAATCCAACTACCCCGGTTTTAGCAACACCGGTTTTGACTCGAATCCGCAAGTTCCTTAGTTGTTTTGCCACCCTCTCCGAGGTCTTGAATTCATTGAAAGACAATTCAGGAATTTGGTGAAGCTCTCTTCTTAACCTGACCAGCTTTGGAAATATCCTGTTAGAAGTCTCTTTAATCTTCTCCTTTATTTCAACCTGCATGTTTTCCCCTCTGTTTGCTATGAAGATCGGTTTTCCTCAGATATTTCATCTGTTAACGGATTCAGCGAATGGGTCAACGGATTAAACGGATGGGTCAACGGATTCAACGGATGGAACGGATTAAACGCATAGGTCAACGGATTTAACGGATGGAACGGATGAAGCTATTCTTTGATAATCCGTTTGATCCGATTCATCCGTCGACGACTTTTAACAAGGCTTCCGGGATCTTCTCCATCATATCCCCGGCGATCATGCCCATCTCCCCCTTTTCTTCTTTTGCCAGATCCCCGGTCAAGCCGTGAACATAGACGCCGGCACAGGCTGAATCCACCATTATCTTTTTTATGTCCTCACTTCTCTTCAACATCAACATCTGGGCCAAAAGCCCCGCTATGATTCCGGTTAAAACGTCCCCCGAGCCGGCAGTGGCCATGCCGGAATTCCCGGTGGGATTGACAAAAGTCTGACCGTCAGGCTCCGAGATTATGGTGGGTGCCCCTTTGAAGACCAGAACGCAATTGTATTCTTTGGCAAAGTCGGAAGCATGTTTTATTCTATCCTTGGCGATCTCCGATGCGGGTACCCCGTTCAGCCGGGAAAGCTCACCGATGTGAGGGGTCAGAATCAAGGGGGCTGGGCATTCTTTTAGAACGGAGACGTTTTTGGCTAATGCGTTAAGCCCATCCGCATCGATCACAGCGGGGATCTTCAGTTTGCTCACCAATCTTGAAACCAGCTCCACCGTCTCAAAATTCTGTCCCAGACCCGGGCCGATGGCGCAGCATTCTCCCCATTTCAAAAGCTCCCTTATCTCTCCCAGACCTCTTAAGGCCAAAGCTCCCTTTTTTCTCACATCGGGCAGAGGCTTGGTCATGACCTCGGTCAGCTTCATCTCCATAATCGAATTCAATGTCCTGGGAATGCCTAAAATAGCCATTCCGGCACCGGCTCTCAAGCAGGATAAGGAAGCTAAGGCTGCTGCTCCGGTCATGCCGGTAGATCCGGCAATCAGAACCGCCCTGCCGCAGCTTCCCTTGTATGCATCTCCCGGACGCATTGGGATCATCCGTTCTACTTCTTCACGGTTAATCAAGTTCAAATCGATATTCTCTTCCTCCACCACCCGGTGGGGAACCCCGATATCAACCACCGATACCTTGCCCGATCTCTCTTTGCCGGGGAAGAAAAATTGCCCGATTTTGGGCAAAGCCATGGTGGTGGTCCGGTCCGCCTTGATGCAGGGTCCGGTGAACTCCCCTGTGTCGGCATGAAGACCTGAAGGAACGTCCACGGATAGAACCGGTATCCCGGAGGAGTTGATCATTTCGACTATGTTCTTCACGTAGCCTTCGATCTCACCGGAGAAGCCCGTTCCAAACAAGGCATCCACGATCAGGTCTGCTTTTATTCGGGGGGGAATCTGATCTTCTTTCAATATCTCCACTATGGGCAGATCCAAACCAACAGCTTTATCCAGGTTTACCTTAGCGTCCCCCTTGATCTCGTCTCTTTTGGCGGTTAAGAGGAATTCAACCTGAGCACCCCACTGGGAGAGATATCTCCCCACCACGAAACCATCCCCGCCGTTGTTCCCTCTTCCGCAGAATATGACCACCAGCTTGTTCTCAATGTCGCCTAACATTTCCCTGGCCACCTGAGCCGTCCCCCTTCCGGCTTTCTCCATCAATTCCAACCCGGGGATGCCCACCCCCTCGATGGTTTTTTTGTCGATATTCCTCATCTGAGAGGAAGTTACCAGTTTCATGGTCAGGCTCGATTTTCGAATTGTCGATTCATCACCGAAATAGCTTCGTTGGGCTTGCCTCACTCAAGGATGATCAGCAACAACTTCACCATAGAATAAATGAATAATATGATCTCGATTAAATTCCAAATCATTTTTTGACCCCCGGAAAAATATTTCGGTTTATGATTTCATCCTGTCCGGGTCTGAAAGACCATGGATATTGTTGCATCACACCCCTGCCCGCGTCAAACCATGGTTTGACTTATTTACCCCCTGAATTTAAGCTTCGATTTACTGCGTTATTCCACAATCACGGCAGTTCCGTAAGCTAAAATCTCCGCAGCTCCGGACATGATGTAAGAGGTGGAAAACCGCAGGGAGATGACGGCGTTAGCTCCCAGTTTCTGAGCTTCCTGGGTCATTCTATCCAGAGCCTGTTCCCGTGATTCGGCCATCATCTTGGTGTAATCGGTTACCTCGCCGCCAACCAGGTGGCGAAACAGTGCCATAATATCCCGCCCGATATGCCGGGCTCTGATGGTGTTCCCCCGCACCAATCCCAGGGTTTTTACTATTCTCTTTCCCGGTATGTCATTCGACGTGGCTATTGTCATTTTTCCACCTCTTTGTATCTTTCGGTTTTGAAAAGAAACAGGCGCTCCCGGATTATGGAGACCAAAAGGACTATGACTCCGAACGTAAGGGTCGAGACTCCAATTTTGGCAATCAAAGAAACGTTGGGATTGGCAAGGAGCTCTTTGAAAAACTGATAGGCGCCAAACAACAGAAGCATAATAGCACCGATGGAAAGAAATATCCAGCCGGCTCCCCGCTCCACCCGCCGGTATATTCCCTTCCAGTATCCCTTCCACAGCTCATCCGATAAATCCGCAATTTTCATCTTGTCTGTCTCCTGCTTGAGTTTAAGGAAAGATTGGTATTCCTTTCTGCAGCTTTCACATTCGGAGAGATGTTTTTCCACCTCCGATTTTTTCTCCGGGTCGATTTCTCCATCCAGGTGCGACATCAGGTATGGCTTCATCTCTTCACATTTCATGCAAACCTCAATTCAGCATATCCTTCAAGTTATCCTTGAGTTTCTTTCTGGCATAGTAGAGCCGGGACATCACGCTTCCCATGGGGATTTCCAGCATCTCGGATATCTTTTTGTAGGAAAAGCCCTGAAAATGTTTCAACACGATTATCTCCTTGAATTCATAGGGCAGTTTCGATATCTCCTCCCACAACCTCAAGCTCCTTTCGTTTCTTTCCAGCAGAACCTCCGGGCTGGGGATTTGGTTCTTTAAATATTCCATCTCCGCGTCGGCGCTTTTTACGTACTTTTCCCGTATCTCCCTTCCTCTCAGATGATTCTTGCACAGGTTGCTGAGTATGACGTAAAACCAGCTGAAAAAGCTGCGATCAGGATCGAACTTTCTCAAGTTGGCATAGACCCGAATGAACGCCTCCTGGGAGATGTCGTAAGCATCGTCCCGGTTGCCCACCAATCCCAGGGCGATGAAGAAGGCGGGCTTTTTGTATTTTTCCACCAGCTTCCGAAAGGCTTTCATCCTGCCCTTCTTCGATTGAAACATCAGCTGTCGATCCTCGTCCATCGTCTCTTTTCGTTTATTATACACTTGAGTTTTTAATTTATTCAAAGTCCTTTGGTTTGCCTAAGATAGTTATTTTTCATCCGATAGCGACCGATTTTTTAATATAATCAGTGAGAGACAAAACAGCCGATCCGGGAGCTGATTTTGGCTCTGCGCCATAGAACTCAAGCGACTTCGAGGAAAATCCTTGACACGGCAGAGACTGGCTGTTATATAACCAGCGGAGTTATTGGCTTAAAGGGTGGCTCATCCGAGGTTCTTTCAAATGCGTAAGATTATCTGGTTTTGTCTTTTAGGTATCGGCATTCATGGGCTGATCCCATCTGCGGTTGCGCAGGACTTCAGCAGAAGATTCACTCTGGGACTGGAGGGGGGGGTGTGGAAATTAGGGCTTACCGAACATTCGGACAGCAACACCGTGGGAAATTTCGGAACTCTTTTCTTCAGATACGATTTAAAAGAGAAAATCTCAGTGGGTTTCTCTGCATCCTATGCCGAAACCTGGGAGGCGGATATGTCCGGTAAGGGAGAGGGAGGAGCAGGCTTCACCTTCTCCCGAAAGGATCTTGCCAGCCGGTCCAACCAGATCTGGCTCGACTTTTTACTCTTTTACCGTTTCAGACCATGGAAGAAACTTAATCCTTATGTCTCCGGAGGGATGGGAGTAGCCTTCTGGAAGGTAAAGGACTACATGGGAGAACCCGTTCAGGTGCCGGATAAAAGTGAGAATTCGTTTGACCTCAAAGATCAGGAATTGACGTTTTCAGGTGGCGGGGGTGTGGAGTATCGATTCAGGGAGAGATGGGGTCTGAATTTGGGTGCCCGGGCTCGAATACTCAGTCATGTTTTGACCAGCTTTAAAGGCTCCAAAGACATAGTCGGTGCAGCTCCGGGTCAACTGGATCTGCCCAAAGCAACGCTTGAGGTTTTTCTCGGCATCAACTATTATTTTGGAAGGCTGAGGGATACAGATAAGGATGGGGTGCCGGATAGAGTGGACTTCTGTGCGGACACGCCCTATGGAGCTTTGGTAAACGAAAGGGGCTGCCCCCTGGATTCGGACGGCGACGGAATTTATGATGGGCTGGACAAGTGCCCCCTCACTCCCGCAGGTACAAAAGTGGACGTTAACGGCTGCCCGCTTCAGCAGTAATATCTTCAGATTCCTCCTTTTACCTTAAACGAATAATTTACGACCGGTAGGATAAAACGACTCTTGTTGATCTAATCTCCTGAAATATCCTCTTATATTTGGTAAATCCCCCTTTGGCATGAACCAGGCGGTTTTTGCCTTTGGCATGAACCGTATGGTTCATGCCTTTTCCCCCTTTATTAAAGGGGGATTAAGGCAATAGTGTTTCGTTAATCGTAGCTGTGAAGGTAAACATTCTGATAAGGGTGGTTAAGAGGGGTTAGAAGGTGCAGGAAAAGCTTCATGCTAAATCCTAACCCCCTTGTCGTCCCCCTTAGCAAGGGGGACATAGAGGGTTCCTCCCCTGATAAGGGGAGGTCAGG
>CAYOSZ010000103.1:0-7682 GCA_964406715.1 uncultured Ignavibacteria bacterium
GAGAGCTCGCCCGATTCTAAATCCACCAAAATCTCTCTGGCTCTTTTTAGAACCTGGGAGGGAATTCCCGCCAGCCGGGCTACGTGGATTCCATAACTGTCGTCACAACCCCCCGGGACGATTTTTCTCAAAAAAATGATCTCGTCCTCCCACTCCTTTACCGCCACCTGATAATTTTTGGCTCGCGGAAGAAACTGAGCCAACTCAGTCAACTCGTGATAGTGGGTGGCGAACAAGGTCTTTGCGGAAATTTCAGGGTTATTGTGAATGTATTCCGTTACTGCCCAGGCAATGGAGAGGCCATCGAAAGTCGAGGTCCCACGCCCCACCACAACTAAAAGGATCAGGCTCCTGGCCGTAGCGTTGTTTAGGATATTTGCGGTCTCCATCATCTCCACCAAAAAAGTGCTCTGGCCTAAAGTCAGGTAATCGGTAGCGCCGACCCGGGTGAAGATTCTATCCACCAAACCGATCCGGGCGGATTTGGCAGGAACAGGGGAGCCCATATGAGCCAACAACACTATGAGACCCACCTGCCTCAGATACGTCGATTTCCCAGCCATATTGGGACCGGTGATGACATGAATCTGCTCGTTTTGTCCATCGATTTTTGTATGGTTGGGAACAAAACTGCCGGGCTCCAGGATGTTTTCGATGACCGGGTGTCGTCCATCTTCAATCATGATAACATCGTCTGAGTCAACCTCTGGAAGTACGTAATTGAACTTTTCACCCACCTCCTTAAAGCTCAGCAGGACGTCCAAAATCGCCACCAGTTGAGCTGCCCTCTGGATTTTGATGGTCTGTTCTGCCATCTTCGATCTTATCTGCAGAAACAGATCGTATTCCAGTTTGAATATCTTCTCCTCCGCACCCAGGATATATGCCTCTTTCTCCTTCAATTGGGGTGTGACGAATCTTTCTGCGTTTACCATGGTCTGTTTGCGAATGTACTCCTGTGGTACCCTGGAAAGATGCGGCTTGGTCACCTCGATGAAATAGCCGAAGATTTTGTTAAATCCAACCTTCAGTGAGGGAATCCCGGTTCTTTTCCTCTCCTCCTCCTGCAACCCGGCGATCCACTGCTTGCTCCCCTGAATCTCATTCTTCAAACCATCCAGTTCGGAAGAGAATCCGGATTTGATGATCCCCCCTTCGGTCAGAACCAGCGGAGGATCGTCCAGGATGGAGTTCTTGATGAGACGAATTAAATCAGAGGTATCCGGAAGATCTCCCCTTACTGAGTTCAAAAGGTCGGATGCGGCATCCTTCAGAATGGACTTAATCCCCGGAATTTGAACAAGCGAATTTTTAAGCCAGATTAAGTCTCTGGGATTCGCCTTTCCGCAGCCGATCTTCCCGGCAAGCCTTTCTAAGTCAGACACGTTTCTAATCCGGTCAACCAAATCAGCTGATAAGTTTTTTTTCTGTACCAGCTCTTTTATCGCTTCCTGTCTTTGTTTTATTTTATCCAGCTTCAAAAGCGGCCGGATGATCCAGTTTCTCAAGAGCCGCGTTCCCATCGCCGTCCTGGTTCGGTTCAGCAAGGAAAAAAGCGTGGGACCCTTCTGCCCAACTCTTAAGGCAGTCAGAAGCTCCAGATTTCGTATGGTATTGGCGTCCAAGAACATCACCTCCTCCTCATAGAAGGGGGATATCCCGTTGATGTGGGAAAGGAGAGACTTCTTGGTCTGTTTTAGGTAAGCTAAGATTGCCCCTGCGGCGGATATTCCTGATTTCATCCCCTCACAGCCGAATCCCTCCAGGGAGCTGACCTTCAGGTGTTCGGTGAGCATCTGGTAGGCAAAATCATAGTCGAACTTCCAGCCGTCCACAACGGTTAGCGTTACCTCTCCCACGGACGATCTTAAATCTCTTTTCCTCTCCTCTGACCAGCTACCATCTACGATGATCTCTGACGGACTCAACACCGCCAACTTCTCCATCACCTTCGACTTTTCCCCTTGATCCAGTTTGAACTCTCCGGTGGTTAGATCCAGAACCGACAAGCCCACCATCTTTTCGTCTCCTGAAAGGCTCGCCAGGTAGTTGTTCTCCGCTCCCCCGATCACGCCATCCACGGTGACCGTTCCGGGGGTGATTATCTCCACCACATCTCTTTTGACGATTCCCTTGGCCAGCTTGGGGTCCTCCATCTGCTCGCAGACAACCACCTTCTTTCCGGCCTTAAGCAGCCTGGCCAGATACCTGTCCCCCGCATGGTAGGGAACTCCGGCTAAGGGAATTTTCTCTCCCCTGATCTGACCCCTGGAGGTCAAGGCGATACCCAAAATCCGGGAGGCGACCTTGGCATCCTCGCCGAACATCTCGTAGAAGTCGCCCATGCGGAAGAAGACGATTTCTTCCGGATACTGATCCTTGATCTTGAAATACTGACGCATCAAAGGGGTGATATCTTCTGCCATGGCAATTGTCCGAATAATCGGCTTTCAAAAATTTGCTGATTTCTCAACCAGGTGCCCGTCGACAACCTTATCCTTCATTTAACCCTGGATTTATCTCTGGAGTGTACAACTCCCCCGAGACGAAATCTGCTACTTCAACTTGACTAAGTGCTTTCCGCTCTGACCATACTGCCGGGAGCAAACACAACCAGCTCTTATCTGGTTCACCTGAAAGCGGACACTCTGAATTCTGCACCCGGCAGGTGATGAACAGGGTAATCTCTTAGGTGCTAATGCTTCGTGTTAATATACCATTATTATCTAGCTCGAAAACCGCAAACGAACCAGGGAAGGTCAAAGAAAGATAGTAAATTCACTTTATCACTATCCGGTAACTTTCATTGGTCTGCGATTCAAGCTTTTTTTTAAGTTTCACAGCCTCCTCATAGGAGACAAATGATCCCACCTGTACCACGCTGTATCTTTTTCCCCGGATGATCTTATTCTTGATGCTAACGGAGAATCCCCGTTTCTCGAATTGAGAGCGAAGCTTAAGTGCATTTTCTTCTTTTCCGAACACTCCCAGTTGTATGGTGTATCTGACTCCGGCTAAACGTTCGGCTTTAGTCTCATCCCGGGTTTCATTCACCAACTTCACCTTCTCCACGGGATTCTTGTCGTACTCAAGAGAAAGCGGATACTTTTCCTTTAGCAGGTTATAATAAAGAAGGGTCATCTCTGGATCTTCAAGCCGGTTGAAACAATTTGCCAATCCGGAGATGGCGAAAGGAAATGCCTCAGAATACTGGTAGTCATCCAGTACCTGATGGTATTCGGAGGCAGCCTGATCATAACTTTCGGCGGCAAAGAGACAGTCGCCCCTCCCCAGCAGAGCCCACTGGGCCCAATCTGAGTCAGGAAACAACCTTAGGATTTCTTGAAACTGAAGCAATGCAGAGTCTGGCTGATTCATGGCTAAGAAAGAACATCCCCAAATCCATAAAACCTCCGGCAAGCTCTCGCTTTGGGGATAATTCTTTTTAAATCCCCTGGTCAGTTCAATCGCGGAAACGTTCATGCCTTTGCAAAATTCGTATTGGCTGATGAGAAGATTTGCTTCCTCTGATTCTATCCAGTCGGGGGAACATCTGATCATGTTTTCAAGATACTCTCTGGATAGACTGCCTGCTTCCTCCACCTTCCCCAGGTAGAACAACACCTCCGGGTTGCCCGCATCTCCCTGTAGCTGGTTAAGCAAAATACGCTTTGCTTCATCCAGTTGGCCGACCTGGTATTGCCTTAGGGCATCATTTGAAGTCTGGCAGAAAATGGGAGTGAAGGAAAGAAAATTGACCAACATGAAAAGAAAAACCAACAAGCTCAGCCCCTTTGGCCGAATCCCTCTTTTTATGACTTCAGACGTCAAAGGAACTCCAAATCTTACAGGATGGACACCTCCAGAGAGGTTCGGGAGAGGTATATCCGCACCGCTGGCAGGTGAATTTCTTCTCTGCTGGTGAAGAGGTTTCAATCAGACGATCCAAAAGATCGACCAGCTCCTCATTCCGTCCCTCTTGCTGATAAAGTTTTGCTAAGCTCAATCTGGCGGGTAAAAAGCTTAAATCTGCGTCAGCGATCTGATTATATCTCTCCATGGCAGGTTCGACCATTCCTTTTTTCTCGTAAATCCGGGCCAGGGAAAAAAGGGCGAAAGTGTTTTGGGGATTTTGACTCAATATATTCTCGTAGATCTCGGGTATTTCCCCGTACTCCCCCAACTCGAATAAAGTCTTCTCCAGTTTGTCGAAAACTAAATAACCGGCATCCGGGGCTATCTTTAAAAGTTTCTTCCAATATTCCACCGCATCGGTCAGCCTCTGGTCGTGGTAGTATGCCTCGCCCAGATAAATGTAGGCGGGAATACAGTTTTCATCATAGTTTAATGCTTCCTTATAAGCTACCCTGGCTTTGTGGAACTCACCCCTCTCGGATCGGGCTCGACCCCAGAGAACCTTGTAAAGTGCCAGTATCCTGTTTGTTTGATTCTCCTTTCGACCCAGGGCTTTCTTCCTCAGTTCAAAAGCCTCCTCCCACCTTTCGGTCTCCTCATATTCGAATAACAGTCTCTTTGCAACCTGCTCATCTTTCTCTGAAGTCCGGTACAACTCCCCCAGAACCGAAATGGCTTTCTCATGATTCCCCGAAGCGGAAAAGTCCTCGGCCAAGCTCTTTAAAATTTCATTTTTCTCCTCCCGGGAAAGAGATGGTCGAAGGGTTAGTTCCCTGTGAATCTGCAAAGCCTTATCGAATCGTTTATTTCTCCTGAACAGGTCCCCTAATTTCAGATAAGCATCCACGTTCTCCGGATCCTCCCTGGCTACCTGCTTCAGCTTCAGGAATGCGATCTTTTCCTCTCCGGCCAGAAGTGCTTTTAAAGCACCGATGTAAAGCTCGGGCGAGCTCTTTTTCTTTCTGCTTTTTGCCTTAGACCACAAAAATGCCATTACGGTGAAGACTATGACGAATGCAAATATGATAGAAAGGAAATGACCCGAACTCAATTTTCACCTCCAATTTGCGGCGATTAGAATCTTAAGCTTAAAGGCTTGCTTGTTTTTCTTCTTCCTCTTCCATGGGAAGGTTGCGCAGAGCGGTGATCTCCTCCAACAGCTTGCGATTCTCTCTTTTCTGATTACGCAGCTCGGAATACATTTTAAAATAATAACTGACCCCCAACGCAAAAGATACGATCATGCCCACCACCAACGCCCAGAAAGCCACGAAAATCATGGGAATGTCGAAATACTCCTTACCGTAAAGATTGACCGAGATTCTCTCATCTGAGTTATAGATGGCGAATCCAACTATCAGGGTGATTAGGATGATAACCACCAGAGTTCTTAATATCCACATAATACCTCCTCCTTCAGTCTCCGATTTTTCCGAAAGCTAATACATAAGATATCCGTTGTCAATCAAAAAGTTATCAAGCTGGATGGAAAGATTTATAATCAGAAAAACAAAGCCCCCAGGGGGGGCTTTGTCAGGTGAGAGAGAGAAATAAAAACGCTTTAGTATCTACTGGCTGAATTCCCAGGAATCAATTATCTTCTGAAATTCGGAATTGACCGGATAGTAAAACTCGCGCTCACAGGAAAATTGAACCACAAAGATAATTTCACCCTTCTTGAACAGAAGTATATGTCCTGCCAGAAAATCATTTATTATCACCGAGCTTCCATTGATTGGATCTTTCACCCTTATGTCTTCGCCGATTTTCTTATACGGCTGCTTCAAGATATAATCTACGGCAGGGATGCTATCGATCATCACCTCATTGATCTCCAGATATTCCGAGTTGAAGAGCATGTCAAGCTTTAACTTGAATTCATCTCTGTTTTGTAATAATTCACCTTTCTGAAGCAGACTTTCCTCCACCTGCTTCAAGGAGAGAGACGTGGTGTCGGCCAAAACCAGAATGGTGGGAATTTCCGTGGTATATTTAGAAGCCCCGGTAATAGTGCTGTTCTTGTAATTTCTTTGCGTCAAGAACACTCGAACTATAGATGGTTCCTTTTCGGTCTTCATCTTCCAGTTTTCAAGTCCGGTGATCTGAAAACCAAATTTCGAATCGGTGTAGACGTTCTTCTCCACCTCTCCTGTTTTATTCGCCTTAGCGTAAGAATGTGGTGCACCTGAAAACACAAAGGCAAGCATTATGGCCAAAACCAAAAGCTTTTTCATGGCATCCTCCCTTCTTCCGAAGACCTGCATTAGGAACTCTACGAATCGGGGAATAATCACAATGACCTCCACTACCACTAATTCGGTCTTTTACCTAAGCTGTATTATTGTACCGATTCTTCAGGCAAAAAGTTTCAGAAAACTCTCAGCCTTTGGAGGTGCAGCCATCAGATTCCGTTTACTGAGGTAACTCCCACAGTTTTTCCTATCATCCGTACTGCCCCACTTTCAGGCGCAGCATGGCTCTCTGTGCTCGGGGAAACAGATAGAGTGAAACGGCCAAGCCCAAAAGCCCGCCCGTGGTGACTCTTATCAGGTTGGTGCTCTCTTTGATGCCCAGAACTTGTAAAAGAACGTCCGCCACTGCCGGCGATATCAATAACCCAGCCGTCTTCAGATTCAGCGGTTTTGACCTTCTCAAACTCACCCACAGGCCAAAAAACAACACGGAAGAGTAGAAGGAGAGACAGCGAGAACAGATGGCCACCTGATTTCCAAAAAGAAAAAAGGAGCGGGAAGGTTCCTGATGACAGAAAAATCCGTAAAACCCGTAAACCAGTTTAGATAACCATGGTTGCTCAAGGTGCAAAAGCAGCGGAGCCTCAAGGGCACCGACCAGGAACAAAAAAATGTGGAAATTGATTATACCCAGCCAGTGGGAGCGGACAAAATCGTACGTCCACCTGCCTAACTTCTCGGCACCTTCGGCAAGAACCCGACCCATCCAGATGGAAAACTGCCTTTGGCCCAGACTAAGATTGTGCCGGTGGGGTATCCGATTCTGATTTGTTAACGTTTCCTTCCGCCTTCTCTCCTTCTCCAACCACTTTTCCATATAGATAATAGATGGCCAAATTAGCCCAGAACATGGTGAAGAATATGCCCACCAACAGTGCCAGAGCTCCGAAGGTGGCGATTATCCCCAGGGCTATGCCGAGTAAAACCACGATGATCAGATTATTGATGTTTCTCTTGGTAAAGTCGATGATCTCAGCGAAACGGAAAACATCTTCAAAACTTCCTGACCGGGCATACCTGACCGTGATATAGGGAAGTATGAAAGCTAAAGCCAAAAAGTACAAAGGACCGAGGCAATATTTGACGCAGGGTATAAAAGAAAGTATGATGCCCGGTATGCTATATATGATCACGATGATGAGATAAATCAAACCTCTGGTGAATTTATCTCCCAGCTTATCCCATTCCGGAAGCGGAATCTCCTTCCCTTCGCTTGAATTCTTGGCCAGTTCCAAAAGATAACCCAAGACAAAGGGTATTCCGATCAGGACCATGGTAAGAAGGTTGAATATCGCACCCAGCAGAATCTTAACCACCCAGTTTTTGTCCTCGAACATAAAAGAAAACGCTTTGGTATAATTTATCATCCCACCCTCCTTGGTAAATTGGTTGGGTTAATGCCATCCATTATAGTTATCGAACACTTCGTCGCTTTCTTCACCTGGCTTTCCTCGGTTCACTTCGATGAGCAGGCAAAGCTGATATAACCGGGTATCATCTCGTTTAAAAAGCGGG
>CAYOSZ010000104.1:0-7572 GCA_964406715.1 uncultured Ignavibacteria bacterium
CAAACCGATGATATTGCTTAATTTCATTCGGCGTGACGTGCCGTGTTGGCAGTGGGGTGTGCATGATTTTCCGCTTTTGTCATTCTGAGGCGTAGCCGAAGAATCTCAAACATGAGATGCTTCGCTCTGCCCTGCACCATGCGGTGCAGGGCTCCGCTCAGCATGAGTGTGGAATAATATTGCCTGCAATTCTCAAGGCAAGTGATTGTAATCCGATAACATCAATTGGTGCTGTTTTGGTTCAGGGACACAAGTAGTTTTCTCATGTGACCCGCGGGGGACGTCCAAAGAACAAGTAATTCTGTGCCGGAGGAGTCATGGAAAAGATAAAAGTTCTTGTGTTCAATCATTTTGAGAAGATACTGATCCTGAGCCTGTCACTTGTAGTGGTATTGATCAATTTCTTTGTGGTTCAAAAGTTAGCCTTCCTGAACTTCTATTATCTTCCCGTTCTGGTTTCCGGTTATGTGCTGGGCAGGAAGATGTCCTTTCTGACGTCGATATTTTGCGTTGCCCTGGTGGCTTTCACGGCTGTCAACAACCCTGATCTTTTCGATGCTCAAAACAGGGGACTGCTTCTGGTCACCGATTTGATGATCTGGGGGGGATTTCTGATCCTGGCCGGCTACGTGGTGGGCACGCTTTATGAACAAAAGGAGAAGAAGATCCACGAGATTAAGAATGCCTATGTAGGAGTCCTGGAGATCTTGGCCAAATACCTTGAATCTTTCGACAGATATACCAAAAGCCATTCCTTGAGAGTTGCCGACTACGCTACCAGCATTGCCATCGCCATGCAGCTACCCCGGCATCAGGTGGAGAATATCAAAGTTGCCGCTCTTCTGCACGACATCGGCAAAATAGAGATAAGCTCCGATCTGATCAAGAAAGCTGCTGCCTTAACGGACGAGGAAAAAAAGGAGGTGGATACTCATCCCCAGAAGGGAATGGAGCTTCTCTCCATGGTGGGAGGGGTGCTCAAGGAAGCCATGCCCATAGTGGAAGCTCATCACACTTATTTCGTGGAGGTGGGTTCCTCTGATAAAGAGAGAAGCAAACAAGTTCCCCTGGGGGCAAGGATACTGGCGGTGGCGGACTCTTTTGATGCCATGGTGACTGATCGACCTTATCGCAAAGGTAAACCCCACTGGGAGGCCATGGAGGAGCTGGAACGCTTTGCCGGCACCCAATTCGATCCCCAGGTGGTGGAGGCATTCAAAAGCGTTTATGCCGAAAAAGCCGAAGTGGTGTAAGCCACCTTTCGTTCAAACAGGTACTCAGCTATAAATTGATGTTGTCATTGTATATCAAATCGGAAGCACATCCTTTTTCGTACCTTCAAAAGAAGCTGGCCCATAAAAAATAAAAACCAAAAAGCATACTCTGAAGGAGCTTTCCTTTTACATGACATAAACCAGAACCTAACTTAAGTTAGGTTCTGGTCTTTTCATTTCAATCATTAGAAATCATACCCGAAGCGCGTAGCCAAGCCTTCATGGCTTGGCTAGCTTATTTGAGGATCTACGCACAAATTAAGAAAAGATCGTAGGCGGGGTTCATCCTGAAGAGATTCACCCTGAAGGGCTCCCAGCCCCGCCAAAAGGGGCAGGCATGGGTGCCTGTCCTACGAATTCTCTGACAACTCAAAAAGCTATTTCGTTATTTGGAATCGCTAAAATAATTATTCGTTAACCTTAAATCAGGTTCTGGGTTTTCATTCCAAACCTCTAAAAATCATACCCGAAACTGAAATAGAATTTATCCCATTTATTCGTAGCCACGCCGTAACCGAACTGCAGGGGTCCCAAAGGTGTATCCAGCGCCAGGGTGCTGCCAAAAGCATGCTTCAATCCCTTTAGCTTGATGCTTTCCAGTTTGGTCCATACCTCTCCCATGTCATAGCGAAAGGTCCAGTATAAGCGGTGGAAGAATCTGAAGCGTAATCCCAAGCTCCCCACAAACATCTTGTCGCCTTTCAGTTCCTCATCTAACAGGCCGTAGAAATCATGGTGCCCCCCCAGGGTGAATTTTTCGCTGACAGGGACGGTCCCGTCCGAGATGCCGACGGCTATCTTGGGATGAAAGTTGACCCTCCGGTGGAGGGGAAAATAAGACTCCAGTGAGGTGAAAGCTTTGCGATAGACCAAATCGCCCCCCAGGATGTCCCCCGCCAGCTCCACGTACAGATGATGATACTTTCCCTCATGAGGAAAAGGATATTCATCGAAGGTGTCCACCAGTGATCTTATGATAAAACACCGTAAGTTGTACTCCTCCTCGAAAGCACCGTCTTCTATTTTCACCTTCTCCGCTTTGGTCTCTACCGATATGATCCCCAGCCTGGAGATGTGCTGCCCCAAGGAGAAGTTTGCCCCCAATCTTTTTTGGGAGAAATCAGCCATTTTCTGGTGATCCTCAAAAAGCTTTCTGCGGTCATCCCCATAGAAGATATCGAGCTTGTAAGTCAGGTAAGTTTTGAATATGCGATCCGCTTTGAAGTTTAACCTGTAGATCTGCTTTCGTTCCCCATACTGGACATGGGTAGAGACACGGTTTCCCACTCCCAGAACGTTGGCGTCGATAAATTGCACAAACCCCTCCGTCTGGTATTCATCGTCATAGTGCGCACCCACCCGGATGATGTTGAATTTCTTCTCCTTGACTTTCAACTTAAGCACCAGCCCCTCAAATTCAGGATGTGTGGAGAAATCCACCTTCTCAAACAGGCCGGTACTATGAATGTTGGAGATACCTGATGTGACCCTCCGGAAGTTAAACGGTCTCCCCGTCTTCTGTTGAAAATTACTCATCACCACCCAGTTTCTGGTCCGCTTGTTCCCGGATAGATCAATCCGGGAAACCACCGCCTCGTCGATTTTCACGTTCAGGCTGGCACAGGTCGAATCATACTCTACCTTTTGGATGTGAGCCAAACTGTACCCGTCCTGATGGTAAATGGCGACGGCCGAATCCAGAAGTTGTTGCGTCTGTTTATAATTGAAAATCTCCGTGGGGTGAAAGTCCAGCCGGGTGAAGAGTACGGAGTCGGGATAGATGCTGTTATTTTGAAAAACCATACTCTTCAATGGAGGATTCTCGGCTACGTGAAAGCCCAGGGAATATTCCTCCCCGTCTATGTTTTTAAGCCGGGCATACACGTCGGTAAAATATCCGCAGGCATATATTCTTTCTAAATCGGATTTGATTTGATCTATGGTGACGGTGCTTTCCGGCCTAACCCTGACAAGTTCTAAGATGAAGGCTCTTTCGATTTTTTGATTTCCCTCAAAATCCAGCTGGCAGATTTTAAACTCAGGTGAGTTAGATTCCTCACTGCCGGGATTGCTTTCGGAGATCACCTCTTTTATCTTTGAAATCAAACTCTCCGCAAAGGCTTCTCCTGCTGCAATCAACTCCGCCGTTCGGTCGAAATCAACGGAGGAGAATCCTGCAAGATCCGGGGTTATCCCAAAATCGGCTTTGGCCAGTTCCTCTCTCTGTTTGGGCAGGGACATGATGCTGGTAGCCTGGTTGGCCACATCCAGGGGGGTCTTAATCCTGTCTGCGGGAAGGAGGGCGGATACGGTATTGACCGCGATCACCAGGTCCGCCCCCATCTCTTTGGTCACGTCCACCGGAATGGGGTCCACCAATCCCCCATCCACCAAAAGCCTGTCTCCCGATTCGACCGGACTGAAGGCTAAGGGGATGGCCATGGTTGCCTTCAACGCCTCTGCCAGATCACCCGAATCCAAAATTACCCTCTCTCCCGTAACCAGATCGGTGGTTACGGCGCGAAAGGGAATCTTCAGGTTGTCGAAGCTGGATTGAGGATTTCTGAACCATTTTGAGGTCAAATGAGCCCGGGTGCATAAGCCGGTGAAGAGATTGGTCAGCTTCTGACCCGAGGTGAGCGCTGTGGGAATATAGGGTTTCAGCCCGTCCAAACGAAACTGAAACAACGAGCCCTCCTTTTCCTCTCTCTGGGAAAGAAAAAGGGAAAGGCGTGAGGGGGTGTCGGTCATAAGGTCGTTCCAGTCGATGTCCTTGGCTATTCTTTCCAGCTCCTCCGCCGAATATCCCGCCGCATAAAGCCCCCCTAAGATTCCTCCCATGCTGGTCCCGGCAATGAAATCGATGGGAATTCCTTCTCTTTCCAAAACCTTCAAGATTCCTATCTGGGCAAGTCCCCGTGCCCCCCCTCCGGATAAAGCCAGCCCGATTTTGGGTCTTGCGGTGATGGTCTCCAGCGGGAAGGAGACCTGGCCTCCGGGTGACTGGAGATATTCAAGCCGGATTTCCATACTGTCTTGATCTTCAAAAAACTCGGCTGTCGGCAAACACCGGTCACACCAGCCCAGGAGGATAAGTAAAACCCCGATAAGAATTTTCTTCGAGAGTATCATAGCTTCACCGTGGAAAATATGAATGTTTGATCCCTCAAAAGCAAGACAAATCTAAAGCCAAAGTTCTGCCTCTTTTGGCTTGCCCGAGAGAAATGAGCGGGACTTATGATTTTAAGCTTGATTTAAGAAATTATTTTTGCTATTAAGATGTCGCCCGGAACGTTAATGTAAAAAAGTTGTCAGTAAAGTAAAATCATCCCGTGAAGCTGTATTAACGGCAACTCGCCTAAAGCTTAACACACTTTTGAATTTTTTTCGGATTAGGGTGTAATAACAAGAAAGGAGGATCAGATGGTTAAACTATACGACAAAAAGACACGCCAATACTTAGGCAGAATCTCGGAGGAGGAACTGCAGTTTTTAATCGACAACTTAGAAGAGGAGAACCTGACGGACACGGATTACTATATCAATCGGGCGACGCTTGATCTTCTGAAGGGAAAGGGGATGAGTGAAGCTCTGGCGAAATTAATTGAAGGCGCCATGGGCGAAAACGATGATATCGAGATATCGTATGAGAGAACATAAAAAAGGGGGGGAATCTCACAAATGAGGCGAACTAATGGGTATCAAAATCTGGTGGATATGGATGGCCATCGCCGCCAAATATGATGTCTGAGACGGAATCCTTCCCCGGAAGTTCCATGCGCCGAGCACAGCGAACCCAAAGATGATGACGACAAGCACAGTTCCCCAATATAGTAAGCTCTTCTCCAGGATCGCCAAAAGATACGATTTCTTAAACCACCTCCTCAGCTTCAACATCGATCAAGCTTGGAGAAAGAGGCTGGTGGAATTCGCCGACCACAAGCCCGGGGATAAGATGCTGGACGTATGTACTGGCACCGGAGACATTGCCATTCGTTTTGCCCAGAATCACCGGTTAGGTCAGATCGTGGGCATCGATCTTACGGACGAGATGCTCCGAATAGCAAGCCAGAAGATCAAAAGCAGCAGAAACGAAAATAGCATAATATTGCTAAAAGGCGACGGACTCAAGTTGCCGTTCCATGATAACTGTTTTGACATAGTCACCATAGGATTTGGTCTGAGAAATCTGGGGCATCATCAGAAAGGTATCTCCGAGATGGTACGGGTATTGAGATATGGCGGTCGGCTCTTGATTCTTGAATTCTCCCCTCCGAAGGAAAACCTGTTTGGAAAGGTCTATGATCTATATCTTAACACGGTTATTCGGGCGATGGGCGGCATAGTCTCCGGATCAGCAGATGCATATCGATATCTTTCCACCTCAATTGCCAACTTCCCCCAGCCGGAAGAGATCGTGAAACTGATGGAAGAGGAAAAGTTGAAGGATATCTGTGTTAAAGCTTTGACCGGCGGCATAGCCTATATATACCGTGGCGAAAAATGAGTCTTGTAGATCGAGCATCTTCCGCCAAGGGCGGGACTGCTTGACAAAACCTGAAAGCACGAAAAGGAGAACTGATGTCGACGATTCAGGTTCGCGATATGGACGAAACCACCGAATACTTCGTGGGAACCTGCAGCCATGTGAATGAATCCAAAGAGGCGGATGCCTGCGGTGAAAGACGGATCACCTGGTTTAAGAAAACGTACCAAAAAGGTCTACGGGTAAAGGTGGCTTTAGAGGATGACCAGCCAATCGGCTTTTTGTATGTCATGCCCATCGAGGTCTGCCCCTGGGGGCCTCGGGGCAAAAATTTAATGGTCATTCCTTGCCTATATGTGCTGAACGAGAAGAAAAGCAAGGGCGCGGGATCGGCTCTCGTTGCCGAAGCTGAAGCTGAAGCCCGGCGTCAGGGCAAAAAGGGCATTGTGACCATTGCATATTACGGCGATTTCTGGTTCATGCCGGCGGCTTTTTTCGAGAGATGCGGGTTTTCTCCGGTGGGGAAGCCCCGGGAAGTGACTTCCGAGGGAGAAAAGGAATTTCTGGATAAAGAGGTGATCCTGTGGAAGGTTTTCCATCCCCCGGCAGAACCTCCCCAATCACTTAAACGAAAATACCTTTTCAAACCTGTGGCAGGCAAAGTGGTGATCGACCTTTTCTGGAATGCATTCTGCGGGACAAGCAACGGAGAAGCTCAACGAGTAAGGGAAGTAGCTGTTGAATTTGGGGATTCGGTCATCCTAAATGAGTATCCTGCCGATGATCCGGCCATTCTTCAGCGTTATCAGATTCCGCGAGGAATCTTTATCAACGGTAAGGAGATCGGATGGGGCTATGACGCCCCCCGAGATGGCATCCACCAAGCCATCTCCGACGCCTTGAACAAACTTCAAGCCTGAATGGAGTGGAATCATGGCGCAAAGCAAGATCGAGAAATTCCAAAAGGAGAGAGACCGGCTTAACCAGGTCGTGATGAAATACGGCGGTACCAACACAAAAAGGGTTTACAGCATCGACTCACAAGTGTATAAAAAGGGCGCTCTCACGTCCAAGACGAAGGAACTTTTAGGCCTGGTCGCCTCCCTGGTATTAAGATGTGACGATTGCGTAACCTATCATATCATTCAGTGTTACAAAGAGGGGGTGAAGGATGATGAACTCCAGGAGGCTTTGAGCATAGCCCTGGTGGTGGGTGGATCCATCACCATTCCGCATCTCAGAAGAGCTTTCGAAACCTGGGACGAATTGGGAACCGAATAGAAGTGATCTTAAGTTAGTTACCAAGCGAAAATCGAAACCGGTGTTTTTCAACATCCGGCTACGGAAAGTGACCCGGAAACAATCCTTTTACCATGAATGCTTCTGCACCTCCACGCAGGTTGTTGGGATACTGGTCGACCGTCTCTATCGGGATAGGGGGCATGGTCGGCGGGGGCATCTTTGCCGTATTGGGACTTGCCGTGCAACTATCCCAGGGAGGCACTCCCGTTGCTTTCCTGTTGGCAGGAGCCGTGGCGCTGCTCACCTCGTACTCCTATGCTCACCTGTCGGTTGCCTATCCCAGTCAGGGTGGAACCGTCGAATTTATGAATAAGGCTTTTGGGCCGGGGTTGATCACCGGAGCTTTAAATGTGCTTCTCTGGCTGAGCTACGTGGTCATGCTCGCCCTCTACGCTTCTGCCTTCGGTAGCTACGGCTCGACGTTCTTCAATCCCACGCACCGTGTGCTCATCAGACACCTGATCAGCAGCACCATCGTGATCATCCTGACGGTGCTGAATATATCGGGGG
>CAYOSZ010000105.1:0-7485 GCA_964406715.1 uncultured Ignavibacteria bacterium
CGATCCGTTTGAGTTCGTCGGTGTCGCGATGGCATCCCCATACCATTATCGCAGACAACCCGCAGGCTTCAGCCTCCAATGCGGTCAAATCTCCGATGCATCCTTCATCCATTCTTCCGTCGTTTTCTATGACCAGAATGTCTCCCGGTTTGGCATTGCCCATTGCCTCAAGGATGACGTCCACGCTTCCATAATGCTGTACCGGCAGAACCCGCCCGGCAATGTGCCACCTTCCCGGCAGCAATGCTTTGATGCCCGGGATAGCGATGCGAAGCGGCAGCTTAAGCCTCAGGCAGGCATCCGCAATAAGCGGGGTGGATAATTCCGTGAAAGCTTTATGCAAATCCTGGTTATTCATAACGATTTCTCAATGCTCAAAGACATCATTCATTCGCTGGTTTCTTTTCCCTGAAACCCAAAAGTATCACAATTCTCTCCTCATCGTCCACCAGTATTTGAACCCACATGTCCAGCCCTTTGGGGCTGAAATTGGCTCTCGGTGACGTGCCACCGCCCCTGGGGAAATTCACCATTTGATTCTCGGTGCGATTATCTTCCGATTTGTAGGAGATATCCGGAAGCTGAAGGATTATCCTCTCCGGGGTGACATCGTTAACTTGAGCATTGCTCCAGTCGATCTTGAAATCGTCGGACAGGTTAGTTCGACCCTTGTCGATGATTTCCTTTTTCTTCGGGTCGACGACGAAATAAACCCATCCCATGGGAAATTTCAGCTTCAATAACTCATAGTGCTGTTTTTCGAAGTCCTTAAGCTCAGCCAGCGTCTTTTCTGCAGCAACTTTGTCCGACTCTTTCTTGTCGGAACAACACGAGAAGGCACAGATTGCCAGGATAATTATCGCTCCTGTTACTGCACCGGTTCTCGCATTTATGCAGGACAGAATCTTCTTCATTTCATGCAATAACATAATTCCTCCCTGATGACGGATGTACATCTCTGCTGGTCGATCGCAGAACAGCGTTTACTTTCTTTTCAAAATCCTCAACAAATGCGGGGAGATTTCTCTTATCCTCGAATGTAAGGTACTCCCAGCGTTTTTGTGAATCCCCAGGCAGTCGATTGATTCTTCTGATTTCCCTGCTGTCTTGATTTTCTCCACCTGCCTGAGCTTTTTCTTTGAATCCTTTCCCGGGTTATTCATCTCTCCCTCCTCTTTTCTGTCATTCTGACCCCGCCAAAGGCGGGGGAAGAATCTCTGAAACCCTTCGCTTCCCAGACGGGAGCGTCCGCTCGCTCCCTTCGACTTTGCTCAGGGACGGTGAGTCAAATCGAACCGTCAGGATGACAATCCTTTCGCGCACTCTAAAGAGTGCGGCTACGAAAGTCTTTGATTAACCCCTCCTGACCTCCCCTTCCTACGGATCTTCGATGTCAGGGGAGGAACACTCTTTATCCCCCTGACAAGGGGTTCACCCTGCCCTTCGGTCCTGCCTCGCACTGAGGGCGCTTGTTACGAAGTGAGACCTCAGGGTCGAAGGAAAGGGGAAAGAGGGTGTTATTTTTTATCGAGCCTCGATACGAGCGTCGCTACCGAAAACCGGGTCACGACAAACGATTCGTCTTATCGGGTAACCTGCGATAGCCCGACCTGCCTATGCTCCTTGCGGTCTGGAAGTGCGTGCGGCAATCAGGTTGTACAACCAGGCGAAAATTGCGCCTCCGATAAACCCATCCACTAATGCCCAGACCAATCCTATGATGCTGCCCAAGGGGCTGATGCAATAGCCAATATAAACCCGCCCGACAAAGGTGGTATCGCCGGTTGCTCCTTCAAACAGGATAATCCACCAGGTAATGATGAACAGCCCCACTCCCCAGACTATTGCACAGGCGAGAGCAAAAGCTTTTACGTTTAATTTCATGCCGGAAGCATCCTCTTTTTAAATAGTTCGACTCCTTTGAGTCTTATTGCTTTCTTCAATCGGTACTTAGGTATCTTAAGTTTCGTCGTCTTCTCGGAAAGCCACCTTGTTCTTCTCATCTATGTGAAAATCCCAGAACACGATGGGAGCTTGATTTTTCATGATCCTTAGCATCTCCAGGCAGATTTCCCTGATCTCCCAGTGAGCTCTTTCCACGCATCGGATCTCGAAGATATGTCGCAGCTCCCGGAAATTGGCGGATATCACGATCTCGGAGGTGGTGGCATTGGGGAGGATGTAGCGGGCGTCCTCCTTGGGAACGTCCGCTTCCACCATCTCCTGATACAACTCGTATGCCAGACCGGCTAACTGGACAAACTTGTCCACGAAGGGCGAATCCTGAACCGTCGGCGGGACCACGAACTCGAATTCTTTTGTTTTGCCATACTCCACGTATCTTTGGCTCTCCTGGGATGGTGACATCAATCTGTGCCTGACCAGCTCGTGTGTGAAAACTCGCGATCCTCCTTTGATTCGGAAAGTGGCGACGGCATGCTCCAAAACGGAATGATGTCCTCTGCGGATGACCTTTTTTATCAACTCCTCGGTGGAGGAGGGAGGTTTGTACCTGTGAAAACTAAGATAACAGGTTCGGCAGGCCCGCTCAATTATATCCTCTGCATTGGGGGTGATAGCCATCAGTTCGATAGTTCGATTACGCTCACTACCTTCGGCGTTTCGATTACGCTCACCGCCATTGGCGTTTTGACTTCGATCTTCGGTACCCATTTACGCCTCCAACAGATTCTGTCTTATGTTCTGAATTTAGGCGATAATACTCCCTATCAAAAAACTCGTCAAACAACCAACTATTGTAATTGAGTGGATTACAATTGGTTGGGGGAAGACTCCAATTTCTCCCCTCCATAAATCAGAATCTTCCCTTTTATAGGGTAAAGAAACAGCCCGAGCTTGTCAAGCAAAAAATGCCACTTAAAACGAAAAAATCACAATATATTGTGTTTCAACAATATCCGATACCCTAAATATGGCATTCGCAGCTTCATACGAGGAGATTCTACAATGGTCGCTGAAGGTTATCCCTTAATTGGTTCGGTTCAGCTTAAAGTAAGTACTCCGGCCTGTACGAATTAACCTGCTAATCCCGGAGCTTCCAACGGAGCAGCTGGCAAAAGGGCAGAGGTGGATTCTGTGGGAGGAGGGAGGATGTTTCCTGCTTTTTTATTCTGATAATCTCTCCGGTGTGCCCAGTTGATGGAAAGATAAAGCAGCGGATGTTGGAGGTTATGAAAGAACCTGGTGAATATCGAGGTTTTGGTATAAAAGTTTTTTCCCAACCAGATGAAACCTTCCGCCAGTTCTTCGGGAGTCATTTTCCTGGGTCTGAATACCACGGTCCTGTGATTATAGTCCTGCCAGTTCTGGCTCAAAAGCCTTCCTTCCTTTTTGAATCTCTCGAAGACCGCCGTACCCGGATAGGGGGTTAAGATGTTAAGAGTGGCGCTGGGAATTTTGTTTTTTTCCAGAAACTCCAGGGTCTTTTCGAATATGGATTTATCGTCACCGTCTAAGCCCAGCACTATGGAGGCTTGTATCAGTATGCCTGCATCCCGAATCAAGTTTATGGCTTGAGTGTAATCTTTTGCATTATCCGGAGTTTTGCGAAGTTTTTTTAGATTTTCAGCCGAAACCGACTCCAGCCCGATGAACAGACCCGCACAGCCGGATGCTTTAGCCAGTGCCAACAAGGTTTTGTTCTTGGAGAGTGATATGGATGACTGCCCCACCCAGCGAATCTTCAAATCCGAAAGAGCGGTGAAAAGCTCCGTGGCAAACTTGACGTCCCCCATGATATTGTCATCCAAAAAGAAAAACTTTTTGCTGTCCCTTGCATTCATCTCTTTGACGATATCCTGAACCCGGCGGTGCCTCATCTTTTTACCGTAAAGATCGGTAACCGAGCAGAATTCGCAGTTATAGGGGCAGCCCCGGGTGCAGAAGATAGGGGTTACGTGAAAGGGGGTATTGGTATGGTTCAATTTGGGGATGGGGAAATTGGTTAAATCGAAATTGAAGGATTGGTAAAACTTCTTCAGCTGGTTGTGTTTGAAATCGTCAAGCAGTTTACCCCAGCAGCCTTCCGCCTCGCCCCTGACCACACAATCGCAATGAGCGATGGCTTCATCGGGCATAACCGTGGGATGAATCCCTCCCAAAACCACCTTGGCGCCGTTCTTCCGGAAAATAGAGGATAGCTGGTAAGCCCGGGGAGCGGATGTGGTCATACAGGAGATTCCCACCAGATCATAGTGTTTGTCGAAATCGATCCGGTCGATCTCCTCCTCCACCACGTCCACCTCAATCTCAGGCGGGGTCAAAGCAGAGATAACGCCCAGGGTAAGTTGGGGCATTCTCAAAAACCGGCTCCGCTCTTTGCTCAAGGAGGGAGCTAACAGGAGTATCTTCATTTTAGCTTTCCATGCCGTAGTCTTAAGTCAGTCAAACGTTGGAAAATCAAACTTCCTCTTCGCTCACCTTTTTGATCTGTATGGCCTGGGGACCCTTTTTCCCTTTGGTGACCTCAAACTCCAGACGGTCCCCTTCCATTAGCTTATCAAACTCCATGTTCTGGACTTCCGAGCGATGGAAAAAAACCTCTCTGCCATCCGTGGCAGAGATGAATCCAAAACCTTTGTCCTTCATAATCCGCTTTACTGTCCCGGTATGCATGCCTGGTTTCTCCTTTCAAAAAGAAGATCAAACCCGTTTTCAAACTTAATCCTTAAACTCCCTTTTTGGAATTTGTCTGTCATCTTTAAAATCCTTGCACCTCATATATACCTTTTTATTTTCAAGAGTCAAGTAATATTTGAATTTTCGAATAATTAAATGTATCACAAATTAACCAGCTAAATTGGCAATAACAAAAGATGAACCTATACAGTCCCGGTCAAATAAACTTCAGTAAGGAAAGAAAAAAGTGCTTGATTTTGATAAGGCAGGTCGGTTACTTTGGATCGGGAAATATAAATGTCAGAAAACACTCATCCCACCATAACGGAGGGAAAATGAAAATCTTCATAACAGGTGCAACCGGATTCATCGGGACTCATCTGGTTAAGCGGTTAACCCAGACCGAGCATAAGCTTTTCTGTCTGGTCAGAAAAACCAGCGACGTTAGCGAACTCAAAAACCAGGGCGTCACTTTAATCTACGGTGATGTGACCGACAAGGATTCCCTCCTCGAAGGCATGAAAGGCTGCCAGTGGGTGATCAATTTAGCCAACATCTACTCTTTCTGGGAGCCTGACAAACAAATCTTCTCGGAGGTCAACGTCAACGGCACGCGCAACGTGATGGAGTGTGCTTTAGAGAAGAGCGTTTCCAAGGTGGTGCACGTAAGCACGGCAGGGATTTACGGCAAGCCTGCGGATTGTCCTTTCTGCGAAGAAAGCCCGGTCGGTCCGGTACGATTCAGCGAGTATTTCCGAACCAAGTACGAGGGGGATTTGATAGCCTGGGAGCTTTACGAGAAAAAGGGATTGCCTGTGGTGATGGTGTATCCTGTTGGCGTCCTGGGGGCAGGTGATCCCAAAGCCACCGGTAAGTATATCCAGAATCTGATCCATCGACGCTTGCCCGCCACCGTGTTCGATGACAGCTACTTTAGCTTCGTACACGTGAAGGACGTGGCCGAGATCATCGTGCGGGCGGCAGAGAAGGAAAACAACATAGGTGAGAAATACATTGCCGGAAATCAGCAACTATCCTGGAGAGAGTTAAACCAGATGGTCAGCGAAATCTCCGGGGTTGCCCTTCCCAAGATGAGCCTTCCCAACGGTCTGGCCATGATGAACGCCCGGCTTCTCACCTGGCTGGCCAACCTGATAAAAAAACCTCCACTGTGGGGCTTGGCTATCGATCAGACAAGAACCATGAAAGAGGGTGCCCAGGCCGATGGGAGCAAGGCGGAAAGGGAACTGGGAATAAGTTACACACCTATACGCATTGCGCTGGAAGAAGCCATCGCGTCGTATCGAGATTGAACTTCTGAAGGCACCGGGATTGAATCCCGAACGATTCTGCGCGGAAGTACGTAGTTGCCCCGGTTTATTGCACCATCCTAAGTTTCCGAAGGATCGAGCTAAAGACGCCCAATGAATTGGGCAACTACGAAAGATAAACCTCCATCTTGTCTCGTAGTGAGTTAGAATAGGTGAAAAATTTCACAAAATCCTCTTGCGGAAGTATCGAAGTTTTGGTATATTTGGGGAGTCAAAGAAATCACTAAAGAAGGACAGAGATTATGGAAATCGATTTAAAATACGGCGATTCACACAAGCAACTAAAGCTGGACGACAAGAATTTGATCGGGATTCTGCAATTGAAAAAGTCATCCGGCATCCCCGACGTGATCAAGGCGGAGAAGGAAATTTTAACCAATCCGATTGGGTCTAAAAAACTCTCTGAAATCGCCAAGGGTAAAAAGACCGCCTGCGTGGTGGTCTCCGACTACACCCGCGGCTGCCCTTACAGCAGACCAAACTTCAATCTGCTACTGCCTATCATTGAAGAACTGCATGCCGGCGGAATCAAGGACGAAGATATTAAATTCTTAGTCGGAACCGGAGCGCACAGAGCTCATACCAAACAGGAGGACATCGACAACTTCGGGGAAGAGATTGTTAACAAGTATGAAGTGATCAGCCACGACTGCGATAAGAACAACGTCTCGCTGGGAACCCTCTCCACCGGAAACGAGCTTCTGATCGACAAGGTGTGGGTGGACGCGGACGTGAGGGTCATGACCGGTTTGATCACCACCCACTACTTCGGCGGCTTCTCCGGAGGACGCAAAGGCGTACTTCCCGGAATAGTTGCACGCGAGACCATCAGGAAAAACCACGCCATGATAGTAAACCCGGAGGTGGACATCGCCAAGACAAAGGGCAATCCCATTTCCGATGAGATGGACGAAGCGGCAAAAAAAGCCAGGGTGGATTTCCTTTTCAACGTGGTGATAAACGACAAAAAGGAGATAGTGAAGATCGTGGCGGGCGATCTGGGAAAAGCTTATGACGAAGGCTGGAAAGCCTGCCGGGATTTGTATCTGGTTCCTTTCAAGGAGAAAGCCGACGCGGTGTTCGCCTGCGCCGGGGGCTATCCCAAAGACGTAAGCCTGTACCAGTCGCAGAAGACCATAAACAACGGCAAGCTGGTCTTAAGGGACGGGGGAACCATCGTCTTGATCTCCGAATGCCGGGAGGGAATCGGATCGGATACCTTTGCCAAGTGGCTTGTGGAAGCCTCCTCCTTAGATGAGCTACTTAACACCGATCCTGCCAGGATCGTGGTGGGTGGGCATACTGCCGTGGGAAACGCCAAGGTGCTGAAGAAATTCGACATCCTGGTGGTCTCCAACACGCAGAAAGAGGAATTGGAAAAAAGATTCTACAAATATGCCGAAGGGATAGACCAGGCTATCGAGTGGGTCAAAAACAAGCATGGAGAGAATTTCAGATCGTTCGTGATGCCGCAGGGGGGATTGTTTTTTCCCTGCCCGGATGGAGAATTCTGCAG
>CAYOSZ010000106.1:0-5464 GCA_964406715.1 uncultured Ignavibacteria bacterium
GATTGAATAGACTTGGTTATTCCTCCAGTTGTGCTATTGCCTTTTCCGCTTGATTTAGAAAACTTTTCATTTCCTCCTCGGTGGAGGAGCCGGGAGCGAATCTGGCGAAGTCGCAGGAATCCAAAATCTTCATCAAATCGTCTATCCTCTCCTTTTTCACTCCCCTCCGGTTAAGCTCCTCTTCGATTAAGTCTTTGGTCAAACCGTAAGCCGGGAGATTCAGCTTGTCTCCAACGAACTGCAGAGAAGCCCTGGCGACTTCGCAGAAAAACTCCCTGGAGTTCCCCTGGGTGATCAGTTTTCTTGCTCCCTTGAGTCTCCTCTGAGCCAACTTGTTCGCCCTTCTCTGGCGAGCATAGCCGACGTCCGAGTTTAGCTTTTCCCTTTCCCTCTGATACCTCCAGGAAACGGCAAAGGCTAAAAGAGGAACCAGTTGAAGCAGCAAAAACAAGGGTTTTCTGTAAAGATCACCATTCTGATCTTTCAACTCACCGGCAGACAGCTTGATATAGCGTATGTCCTTGACCGAGCTTCCGATCTCCTGTCTGGAAAGCTGAGCCATCTCCACCGGCGATGCCTGGGAGGGGGGGAGGACGGTCAAAAGGATGGGTTCGCTCTTTAAGGTTTTATAGCTTTTGGCACGGGGATCGAAGAACGAGAATTCGACCGGAGGAATGGTATACTTGCCGGCGTTTTTGGGGATCAGCACCTCCTCGTATGTTTTGGAGCCCTGTACTTTATAATTCTTCTTGGAGACGTTCTCCGAACTGCCGGAACTATAGGTCCTGAAATCGGGCAACTCCGGAATGGCCGGCTTTCCCACCGACTTTACGTTTCCCACTCCGCTTATCGTCGCCTTCAAGGTGATGGGCTGTCCCACTTCCACCTTCGTTTCGTCCGGGCCGACCTTCATTCTGTAGTCTCCCACGGTTCCGCTGAAGTTGGCCGGTTTGCCTATTTCAGGAAGAGGCAAAACTTCGACCTCTATGGGCTTTGACTTTAAGATCATGGGTTTTCCCTGGCGGAGCAGGCTGAGCAGGTCCCGATCGAACATGGCAAAGGGATCTCGGCCGAAGAGGCGATCGGGGTCTTCCACCATACACTTCAACTCCGCTGGTCCGATGGTGAGCTTTCCGGTGGATGTGGGAAATAGGGCGGTTCTAAGCTCCTGCACCAGGTATTGCTTCCCGTTTATCACTTTGTGATATTGCTTTTTGGGAGGCAAATCCTCCGACCAGAAGCCGGTTTGCGATGGGGGAGTGTATTCGGGATTGTCGAATAGCCGGGCTCCCTGATAAAACCTTAAGGTTAAAGTGATCTGCTCGTTCACATAGGCTTTCTTTTTGTCCACCACCGTCTCCATGAAGAGTTCCTTTCCCTTTAGCTGGGGTTTTGTCGCTTTTTCATCCTTACCAGACGGTTCTGCGGGAGGGGCTGGGGTTTCGTCTTCACTCACCACGGTGATTTCAATGGGGGCGGTCTGGTAGGTCTCTTTCTCCAGCTTTATCCTTGCAGGACCGATGGTGAGCTGGCCCGCCTTTCTGGGGATAAGAATGTAATTGAAGACGACCGACGAGGAGAGACGACCGTTGGAATAGGTGAAATTCTGTGATCTTCCCGCAGAATAGACGGTGAACTCGTCTAAAACGGGAAGCTCCGGCTGAGGGATGGATTTGACGTTGCCGGAGACGGAGACGGTGAGGGTCAACTGTTCGTTCAGCATCACCTGGGTTTTGTCCACGGAGGCATCAAAGCTGATGTCCTGTGCCGGGCACAGCGGGGACAATAGCAAAAATAAGAACGTCCCTGATATCAGAAGGATTCCCTTATGCTTTCCTCTGTCTGCTGGCTGAAATCTCGCTTTTATACTCATCTCCGCCTACCAGTCCTTTCCGCCTCTTCTCCCCCGTCCCCCCACCGCTTGCTTTTGCTTTTTCAAAAGCTCCTTCTCGTCATCCTTTAATGCGTTTAGTATCCTCTCGGCTTCATCTTTGCTCATACCCTCTTTGGGCTTTGTTTGTTCCTGTTGTTCCCGTTGTTTTTGCTCCTCTTTTTGCTGCATTGCCTGGTTTTCGTCCTTTTGCTCTTGTGGTTTTGGCTGTTGGGATTGTTGTTGTTGATCCTGCTGCTGTTGCTGCTGCTCTGACTGGGGTTGTTGTTGTTTTTGTTCCTGTTGTCTTTTTGCCTCCTGATCCAGCATCTCTTTCATCTTCTTTCGGACGAATTCCAAATTATATTTGGCATCCTGATCCTCCGGGGTCAATTCCAGACACTTCTGATATGCCTGTATGGCTTCGGGATACTTCCCGCTGCGGTAGAAAGCATTGCCCCTATTGTAATGAGACCAGGCTTGATGCTTAAGCTCGTCCGAGTTCATGGTACGGTAATATCTTTCCAGCGCGTCCTGATACTTCTCCTGTTGATACATCACGTTCCCGATGTTATAGGAGAGTTCGGGCGATTCCGGCCTCTCGATCTCCGCATCGCGATAGGACTTCAACGCCTGCTCCCAGGCTTCGGCTGCCTGGTTCTTCTCCCCTTCCTGCGAGAGTTCCTGGCCCTTTTTGTAGGATTTATTTCCCTTGTTGTTCAGAGAAAAGAAGGAATCCCCCCGGGCTGAACCGGTCCAGATGCCCATAGACAGTATCAAAGTAAATAGAAAAATTCTTCTCAAAATGACCACCTCGAAAACAAATGTTCAAAAGTTCAATAACTCATTCAGGTTTTTCCTTAGCTTTCAGCTTTTGCACCGCTCTTTTGCTTTTTCTTTCGGAGATAAAAAATTCTGCGGTCAAAAACAAAATCGAAAGAAGAAGGAAGATCTGGTATCTATCCTCGTACTGGGTCATGAGTTTTCCTTCCAGCTCTTTTTTTTCCATCTTGGATATCTCATTGTATATCTTTTCCAGCTCCATCTCCCCACTGGTGGCGTGATAGTATTTGCCGCCGGTGGCCAGCGCGATCTTCTGCAGGGTGGTTTCGTCCAATTTGCTCACCACCACGTTCCCCTCCTGGTCTTTCTTGTACCCGGTCATCTGACCTCTTTGGTTTCTGATGGGCACCGGCTCTCCCTGAATCGATCCGATGCCTATGGTGTAGATTTTGATTCCCTCCGCGGCCGCCTCCTCGGCTGCTTCCAGCGGATTTGAATCATGGTCCTCCCCGTCGGTCAAAAGTATGAGCACCTTATACTTTCTCTCCTTTTCATTAAAGGCTTTAATCGAGGTGCGGATGGCATCTCCGATGGCCGTCCCGGGCTGGGGGATCAAATCCGTGTCCATAATGTCTAAAAACATGCCGGCGGCGGAGTAGTCCAAGGTGAGGGGGCACTGGATAAAAGCCACTCCGGCAAAAGCCACCAGCCCCACCCGATCCCCCCGCAGTCGGGAGATCAATCCGTTCACCTCCTGTTTGGCTTTCTCCAGCCGGGAGGGTTTGAAATCCTCTGCCATCATGGAGAGAGAGCAATCCATGGCAATGACCATATCCACACCCTCCCTCTTCATCAGGGTGAGCTTGGTTCCCAGCTGGGGCCGGGCTAACGAGAACAAAAGGAAGAAGGTGGCCAAAAGCAGAAAGATCACCTTCCACCTTTGTTTTTTGGGACTGAAGGATAAGGACAGCTTCTCCATCAGAGACAAATCGCCGAATCTCCTTAAGGCTTTTCTCTTCATCCTAAAGACCAGCCAGTAAAACGCCAAAAGAAGCGGCAGCAGAATCAAAAGCACATATATGTAATCCATTTGAGCTACTCGCATGATTTCTTCCCGTTTGTCCGCATCCGTCAGGGTAACGTCAGCAGTCTTTATCCTTTCTGTCTTGGCATAAAAGCTACCAGCTAAGGGATTTTTCTGTATCTGGTGTTGGCCAGAACTATCTCAACTAAAAGAAGCAAAAGCCCGGCAAAGGCATAATTGGAGAAAAGCTCGTTGTATTGCAGATATTCTTTCACCTTTATCTTGGTCTGCTCCATCTGGCTTATCTGCTGGTAAATCCGGGCAAGCCCTTTTTCGTCCTTGGCCCGGAAATATTCCCCACCGGTGATCTGGGCGATCTGTCTTAAGGTGGGTTCGTCGATCTCGTTCTCGATGTAAATGTATCTCCTGCCGAAGATGGGATCATCCACCGGATAGGGGGCATTTCCCGGCTTTCCCGCTCCGATGGTGTAGATCTTCACCTTCATGGCTTCAGCCGCCTGGGCGGCGGTGATGGGATCGATCTCTCCGGCATTGTTCCGCCCGTCCGAAAGGAGAATGACCAGCTTGCTTTTGGCCTCGCTCTCCCTGAGCCGGTTCACCGCATTGGCAATGGCCAGTCCTATGGCGGTCCCGTCCTCGATCATCCCGAAATCCACCTTATCTAAGAAATTGAACAGCACTCCGTAATCCAAAGTCAGGGGGCACTGGGTGAAACTCTGTTTGGAGAAGACCACCAGCCCGATCCGGTCGCTGTGTCTTCCTTCGATGAACTCCTTGATCACCTGTTTGGCCACGTACAGCCGGTTGTGTGGCTTGAAGTCCTCCGCCCGCATGCTCCCCGAGATGTCAAGAACCAGAATGATGTCGATCCCCTCCGAGGAGATCTCCTGTCCCTTTCTTCCGGATTGAGGCCGGGCCAGCGCAAGTGCCAGAAATATGATGGCCAGACTTCTCAGCACGGGCAAAACGTGTCTTTCTTTAAGCCGAAAAGAGGGTTTGAGCCTTCGGACCAAATTGACGTCCGAATATCTTATGCTGGAGGCTCTGGCTTTTTTGAATTTGAAATAGTAAACCAAAAGCCCGATGGCCAGGGGTATGAAGATCAAGAATATGGGATCTTGAAATCTGAACATGTCGGATCAGTTCAACTTAGATTTTTACCAAAAACAAATGCCTGAGGCTGCACTCTAACTTTATCTTTCAACCAAAGCCTCTTTTCTCACTTCCTCCGGCTTGGTCAGATTAACCAGGCTGTAAGCCTTATTTAAGCTTTCTTTGATCTCTTCTGTCGAGGGAACGTATTTGGCGAATTTCACCAGGTCACAGAAGAATAACAGGGAAGACAATAGTTCGGCTATTTCCTGCTGCAGCTTGATCTTTTTGATCTCCCCTTTTATCTCCTCGGTGGTTCGGTCCAAAGCCGGAATCTCGTATCGACGCTCCACGTATTTCCTGACGATGTCGGATAGTATGGTAAAATACTTCTTGATCTGTTTTCTTTTCAAAAGATCGGATTCCCTTAAGGCATCTAACTCAAAAAGTGTCACCTCCCAGGCAGGCTTCTTTAACTCCTCCGGAATCTCAGGCAGAGCCAGACCCTTTGCCCTCCGCCGGAAATACAAAAATCCTCCCGCCGCCAGTATGGCCAAAATCGGCAGGATGATAAGGAAGGCTTGGTATCCTCCCTTAACGTCAATGGGTGGTTTCAATCCCCGGATGTCCTCTTTGTCGCTTTCGGAAGCCCCCACGCTTTTGACCAGGACGAA
>CAYOSZ010000106.1:5474-7455 GCA_964406715.1 uncultured Ignavibacteria bacterium
CTCGGATTTGATTTGTTTTTTTTCACCCCGGGAATCGGTGTAATTTATGGTAATGGGGGGGATGACGTATTCTCCGGTGGTAAAGGTGGTGATCAGATATTCGCTTTTGTTTACCATCCTTCCATCCTTGGTCTTCTCCGGATCATAGATCTTGTAGTCCTTGACCTCGAATGCTCCCAGATTCGATCCCAGGGCCAATGGCTCCAACTTGACCTTTGGGTCTGTGGTCACCAGCAGGGTATAAAGGATTCTATCGCCGATGGTGATGGTGGCACGATCCACAAACGATTCCACGGCAATCACGGATTTCTCTGCGGGTTGCACCTGATCACCCACACTCACCCTGAAATACAGGCAAAAAAAGAGCGTCATGAACAGTAACCCCCCGATTTTCAATGCTTTCGATTTTCTTTCTTTCAACATTTCTTAAATAGATTACTTAATTGAGTTTTTCCCTAAAATCTGTCATCAAATATCTTGACCTGTTCTGCCTCAAGCATACTGCTGACCAGCTTGCTGTAAGCTTCCTCCTGCTTCATTCTCTTCAGCTCCGATTCGATCTGGGATCTGACATCATTTAACTTTTTGTCCTTGAACTCCTCTTGATGTGCATCATAATATAGCTTGATCTCGCCTTCGGTGATTTCGACGTCCTGGGGTATTTCCTCTGCCAGCAATCTATTAATCATCATCTGCTTTCTGAATTGGGAGATTTCTTCTTGCACCTCCTTATCCTTATCCAGCCCCCGGCGGAGGGCCGCATGATACAAAAGCTCCGATCCCACGTAGCTTTGCAGAAACTTCAGCTTTCCCTCCCTGTCCTTGAACTGGTCTTGAACGGACGGGGGCAGCTTTTCGATCTCCTCCTCCAGCTCCGACATGGTGATCTCCCGGTCACGGATCTTGGCCACCACCGCTCCTCCTTTTCTCTCCTTTCCGGTCCGGTCAAGATAGGTGCTTCTCTCCAGTTGTTTTTGCGCCTCTAAAGATCTTCCCATTCTTTCAAAGCAGATAACCAGCCCCTGGTTGATCCGGTCCTTCAGCTCGCCCTCCGGATCGAGAAGCTTTGCCCGGATGAGCCTGGCAGCTGCATTCTCATAGTCGTTCAGATGGTTCATATAGATATTGCCCATGATGTAGTTGATATTGGCTTGCTTTTTCTCATCCAGCCCGCCCAGATCAAGCAGGTGCTGGTATTCTACCACCGCCTGGGAGTAAAGTTTGCTGTCTTCCAGTTCTGCTGCCAGATCCTGCTGTCGGGAGTAATCCAGCTTCGATTCGGCCAAACCCTTGAGCTGGATATAAATCAGAGTTGAGACGATGAGCAATACCACCACCAACGTTAGAGTAACAAACAGAATGGGATTTGATCTGCCGTTGTCGGACTTCATTTGACTCTCCGATTTTTCTGAAGGGCTTTCCCTGCGCTCAATGGAAAAGAGCTTTGAGAATTATGCGGAAGGCGGCAACTCAGACGGAAAACTTCCGCTTGAGCCATCACCAATCTTAAGTAAAGGGTGAAGCTTGGGCTTCACCCGTTTCTTTTAAAGAGCAGCGGATTTAATTTTTAACCAGCCAGATCCTTCTTCTCCGGCGGCTGGCGCTTCTCCGGCTCTTCGCTTTTTATCTCCTCTTGCAGATCCTTGGTGCCCTTTTTAAACTCAGCCACGCTTTTGCCCAGTCCCCGGGCTATCTCGGGTATCTTCCTTGCCCCGAAGAGCAGAAGGATAATCAAAAGGATCAACAAAAGCTCCTGTGCCCCTATTCCTCCTAACATAACTCCTCCTATCGGAACCTTCTGGCTCTGACTTTGAAGAAAGCCATCAAGGGTTCCACATATGATCTGTCGGTGGTGATGTAGATGTGATCCAAATCCATGGATCTGAAACCTTTATCCATTTTCATCTTTTCCCTTAAGGCGTACTCCCGAAAATCCTTCCTCACCACCGTGTTTTTTGTGTCTATGACAATCTGCTCGCCC
>CAYOSZ010000107.1:0-7434 GCA_964406715.1 uncultured Ignavibacteria bacterium
AGGGAGTCGGCCGACAAAGCTGCGGAGGGTATCTCCACCATTATTCCCGCCTTGATATTCTCGTCAAATGGGATCTTCTTTCGTTTCAATTCCTTCTTGGCCTCATTTAAAATGGCTTTTGCTTTTTGAAGCTCGCCCAAACCGGAGACCATGGGAAACATGATTTTAACGTTCTTTTTGGCGCTGGCTTTCAGCATGGCTCTCAGCTGAACCTTAAACATCTCCGGAAGATCCAGACAGGCACGGATGGCTCGCCATCCCAAAAAGGGATTGGTCTCATACAGGTCTCCGGTGTGCCGGTCGAATTTGTCCCCGCCTAAATCGAAGGTGCGCAAAATCACCGATTTGGGGTATACCTTCTCCGCCACCTCCCGGTAAGCCTTGTATTGCTCCTCCTCGGTGGGGAAGCCGGCCCGGGCGATGTACAGATACTCCGTCCGGAACAAGCCGATCCCTTCCGCCCCGTATTCCAGGGCGGAATCGGTGTCGGAGGGGAGCTCGATATTGGCGGAGAGCTCTATTCTTCTTCCATCCTGAGTCTGTGCGGGAAGGGATTTAAGCTCGACTAAATCCGCCGTCTTTTGAAGTATGTATTTTCTTCTCTTTTGGTATTCCTTGAGGGTCTGCTCGTCCGGGCAAACAATCACCTCTCCCTTTATTCCATCCAGGATGATGTCTTGCTTGTCCTGCACCTGATCGAAGAAGTTCTTCAACCCCACCACCGCCGGGATTCCCATAGATTTGGCCAGCAGAGCCACGTGAGAGGTTCCTCCGCCCATATCGGTGGCGAAGCCCAGGATGCTTTCCTTTTTCATGTGTACCACGTCGCCGGGGGAAAGAGATTTCGCCACCAGAATCACCGGAGAGTCGATGCTCTCTACGGTGAGATGTTTGATGCCCATAAGATTGTATATCAGTTTATTGGCCACCGCACTTATGTCGGTTATCTTTTCCCGGAGATACTCATCCTTGGCGGAGGATATGGCTTGTATGGTGTGCTCGATCACCGTCTTATAAGCAAACTCGGCGTTGGTCCTGCTCTGTTTGATTTTCTCGATCACGGCATTGTTGATCAGCTCGTCCTCTGCGATCATTGCCTGAACGTCAAATATCCTGGCGTGATCCGGGTCGATTCTCTTGGAGACTTTTTCTTTCATCCTGAGGATCTCCTCCTTGGTGTCATTCAGCGCCTCTTTGAACTTTAAAATCTCCTTAGCCACCTCATTTTCGGGAATCTTCTCCTCTGCCACCTCGATGCTTTCACGATTGAGAAGAAACACGTCTCCTATCACCACCCCGGGTGAGGCGGGAGTACCCCGATATATGGTGCATCCCTGTTTGTTGGGCTTTTTCACCTATTCCTCTCCGAACTTATCCTCAAACAATTTAGCCAAAGCCTCAGCCGCCTGCTCTTCGTCCTCGCCTTCGGCTTTGACGATCACGAAGCTCCCCACCTCCGCCGCCAACATCATCACGCTCAAGATGCTTTTGGCATTTGCCTCGACCTCGTCCTTCCTCAGCCTGATCTCCGATCTGAACCTGGACGCCATCTGTACCAGCATGGCGGCCGGCCGGGCGTGCAGCCCTAATTTGTTTAAGACCTGAATCTTTCTCTCGACCAAGAAATCATCCTTTTTGCTCAAAAGAGCTCTTTCTTTTTCGTCCATCTTGCCGGGCAAACGTCATCGCTTTACAATTTAAATCAACTTACGGAAAAATGCAAGCTCACCGGACGAAATTTCGATTTCATAAATTCTTTTTTCTTCCCTATCGGCAATTTTCGTGGTGTATCAACTGAAGCTTTTATCATTTGCTTTTGTGATTTAAGCTCGCACAAACATCTTACCGGAAAGCTGCTTAATCAGTCCCTTCAGTTCCAAAGACAAAAGCGCAGATAGAGCCTCGGGCACGCTGAGGGGCACCTGGGAGGCGATTTTGTCTATGTGATATGGTTCATCCGAAATGAGCTTAAATATGCTTTTCTCCGTCTCCGAAAGCTGCGATAGGTCTTTTTCGTGCTGAAGATAAGAGACGGGCTTTTCTCCTTTTGTATCGAGTCTCAACTCCTCCAATATGTCCTCCACCGAAGTGACCAGCTTGGCTCCCTCCTTTATCAGCCGATTGGTCCCCTCGCTGTTTTTTGAGCCCAGATTGCCCGGGATGGCAAAGACCTCCCGGTTTTGCTCCAGGGCACACCGGGCGGTGAGGAGGGCTCCGCTTTTGTTTCCCGCCTCCACAATCACCACTCCCAAAGACAGCCCGCTTATCAACCTGTTTCGCCGGGGGAAATTCTGTGCTTCGGGTTTGGTGCCCAGGAAAAACTCGGAAAGGATGGCTCCGGACGACTGGATCTGTTGGGCAAGCTTTTTGTTTTCCGGAGGGTACAATACGTCCAGTCCTGATCCGAATACGGCCAAAGTTCTTCCGTTCTCCTTTAAGGCAGACAGGTGTCCGATGGAGTCTATGCCCCGGGCCAGCCCGCTCACTATGGTGATTCCCCTTTGGGCCAGTTCTCTTCCGATCCTCTCGGTGATCCGTTTTCCGTAATGAGAGGCGGAGCGACATCCCACTATTGCCACCGCATTCCGATCGTCTCTTTTGACTTCTCCCTTGACGAAGAGAAACGGGGGAGGGTCGTAAATCGACAGAAGAATCTGGGGATAGTCATCGTCTTTGAAGGTTAAAATCTGAACCTGGTTTTTCTCCAAAAGCCTCAACTGCTCCTCTGCCTTATCCCATGAGATTTTGTTACTTATGTTGGAGGCGATCACCGTGCCTATGTCGGGAAGTTCTGCCAGTTCCTTCTCGGAGGCGGATAGCACCTTCTCCGGCGAGCCGAAGTGCTTGACCAAAGAAACATAACGAATCGGCCCGATATTGGGGGCGGTCGATAAAGCCAGCCAGCTTTTCATATCTTTAGAATCCACCATGCTATCCCTTAAAACTTTTTGGGTAATTGTTATAATTTATGATACCGATTAATCCCCGTCTTCTTCTGGTTTCCGTTCGATCTTCTTTAATTCGGATCCAATAACCTTCAAAAGTTCTTCCAGCCCTTCGCCGGTGAGAGCGGATATGTAACACACCGGCACCTGGCCGTCTGTGGCTTTTGCCCTCTTTGTCTTTTGCATCAGGTCGATTTTGTTTATAACCACCACCTGGGGACGCCGGGAAAGATGAGGGTCGAAAAGCTTGATCTCTTTGAGGAGCGCCTGATAATCACCCTTTATATCGTCAGAGGCAGCGTCCAAAAGATAAAGAAGGAGTTTGGTTCTCTGAACGTGTTTGAGAAACTCGATGCCCAAACCCTTTCCCCGGTGAGCCCCTTCGATCAATCCGGGAATATCGGCTAAGACGAAGCTTTTGTGATCTTTAAGTTTCACCATTCCCAAATTTGGGGTTAGGGTGGTGAAGGGATAGCTGGCAACCTTGGGCCTGGCGGACGAAAGCCGGGACAACAAAGTCGACTTTCCCACGTTGGGCTGCCCCACTATTCCCACGTCGGCCAAGAGCTTCAATTCAAGCGAAAGCTTTCTTTGCTCCCCTTTGGTTCCAGGCTCTGCTTTTCTGGGAGATTGCACAGTGGAGGATTTGAAGGAGGCATTTCCCTTCCCCCCCTTGCCGCCCTGAGCTGCCACCTCTCTCTGACCTTCTTGGGTCAGATCGGCAATGAGCTCGCCCTTTTCCAACTCTTTGACCACGGTACCGGGGGGGACCTTTATGAAGATATCTTTACCTCTTTTGCCGTGTTTTAAAGCCCCTTCACCCGGCTTTCCGTTTTCTGCCTTATAGTGTTTCTTATAACGATAATCCAGCAGGGTGGTCATGTGAGGATCCACCTGGATAATGACACTTCCGCCATCTCCGCCATTCCCTCCATCCGGTCCTCCCTTGGGCACATATTTCTCCCGCCTGAAGCTGACGCATCCTCTGCCGCCGTCTCCCCCCTTGACTGAGATTTCCGCATAATCGATAAAGAGCATGAGACTATTCCAAAAGAAACGAGGACTTTTGCCACCACCTATCCGGATTTTGACATCTTGACCAGCGTCTCCTTCAGCGCCGACTTGTCGATCTTCTCGTGCAGGACCCCCTTGAAGGCGATGGTTATCTTTCCGGTCTCCTCGGAGATGGCAATGGCGATGGCATCCGATTCCTCGGTAACCCCGATGGCGGCCTTATGCCTCATCCCGAAGAGCTTGGTATACCGGGGATTTTGAGTCAAGGGGAGGGTGCAGGCTACCGCCACCACATAATCCCCCTGTATGATTGCCGCTCCATCGTGAAGGGGAGTGTAGGGGGTGAATATGGTCACCAGAAGATCGGCTGATACCTCGGCGTTGATGGGCTTGCCCGTCTCAATGAAGTTCTTCAGCCCGATCTCCCTTTCGATCACCAGAAGCCCGCCGTAACGCAACTGAGAGAGTCGGATGGCTGCCTTGATCAGTTCATCCAAGATTTTACTCTTCTCGTATCTGAAAAACATGCGAAAGAGCTTGTTATGTCCTATCTGAGCTAAGGCATTTCGCAGCTCCGGCTGAAACACGATCACCAGAACCAAAATTCCCACGGTGGCGATGTTGGTGATCAACCATTTGAGTCCCTCCAACCGGAACCAGAACGCCAAAAAGGAGATGGAGAATAGAAGAAAGCCTCCCAAAACGATCTGCGCCGAGCGGGTCCCTTTCATCAAGATCAACACCCGGTAGAACAGATATGCCACCAAGGCTACGTCGATTAAGTCCGCCAAGGTGAACTTCAAAAAGCTGATATGAAATAATTCCATGCTTTTGTGAAAAAGGTTAAGATTTCGACCAGAAAGATCTCTTTTTACTCTGCACCCATAATGGCATCGACCAGCCTGACAACTCTTCTGCTCTCTTTGACATCATGCACCCGGACGATGTTCGCTCCATTCATTATCGCCACCGCCAGAGCGGCCAGGCTTCCTTCTAATCTTTCCTCCACCGGCAGATCCAATATCCTGCCGATAAAAGATTTTCGCGAGCAGCCGATCAAAACGGGACATTCCAATATAGAAAACTTTTTTAGGTTTTTCAAGATATTTAAATTGTCCTCCAGCCTTTTTCCGAATCCTATTCCCGGATCGACTATGATCTTCTCCCGGTCTGCTCCCGCATCTTGAGCCATCTTGATGCTCTTTTTCAGATACTCCGTGATCTCGCCGATCACATCCTGGTAAAAAGGATCCTTCTGCATGTTTTTGGGAGTCCCCTTGATGTGCATCAGCACCATGGGAACGTCGAATTCCTTAGCGACTTTCTTCATCTCCGGATCAAACCGCAGTGCGGAGATGTCATTTATCATCTGGGCTCCGGCATCCAGCGCCCGTCTGGCTACTTCAGCTTTGTAGGTGTCTATGGAGACGGGAACGTCCGTCCTTTGGGACAGGGATTCGATCACCGGAATCACCCGGGAAAGCTCCTCCTTTAGGGTAAGCGGATCTGAGCCGGGACGGGTGGATTCTCCTCCCACGTCGATTATGTCCGCCCCCTCCTGCACCATCTTCATCCCCTGCCTGATCGCTTCATCCAACTTGAGAAACTTGCCCCCGTCGGAGAAGGAATCGGGAGTTGTGTTCAACACACCCATGATATGGGTCCGGGTGGAGAAATCCATGGTCTTTTTTCTAAACCGGGCAATCATTTTTAAATCATCGGTCAATGGATATCCTGAAGAGAACCTGAAGTGTTCACCCCTTCAGGCCGTATGACTCTAGTTGAATTAAATTTTAGTTCTCTCAGTTCCCGCTGGTGAAGAACAGCAGCAGGAAGCACCGCCTTAAATCCGGTTCACCTAAGGGTCAACAACTAATTATGTTAACGATCCCAAATAGCAAATAGCTTATTGAGCTTTTTGAGTTATTTGAGAATTCGTAGGGCGGGCACCCATGCCCGCCCAATTTGGCGGGGCTGGGAGCCCTTCAGGGTGAATCCCTTCAGGATGAACCTCGCCTACGATCTTCAAGTACAAAATTTGTCACGTTAAAAAGTTGATAACCATCAAGGTGAACACTTCAATTATACCCTTCTAATATAGTCTTTCAGAGACCTCTTTCAAATATAAACTAAAATCTTCTCTTCCTATGAAGGAGGGAATTTTGTCTCCGCTTTTAATCTCCAAAACAGTTTGAATGGTGTAACTATGAGCTAATGGATAGAATGAAATTCTTGCGTGAGCAGGTTCTTCGAAATTCACTCTCCCTCGGATGAATCCCTGGGGATGAATCCCTTTATCAGGGAGAAAGCTTCTTTTCTGAGAGCATCCTTCTTGAGCGTTCCGCGTACGGCTAAGGTGATGGTCACAGAACCCGGCTTTTTCAAGCCCCGCATGGTCAGACACATTTGCTCGGCTTCCATGATCACCAGCACTCCTTTGGGCTTAAGCACCTTCATCAAAACGTCTGCGATTTCAGCGGTGAGCCTCTCCTGCAGCTGGGGCCTTCTGGCCAAAACCTCGATCACCCGCACCAGCCTGGAGAATCCGGTAATCTGGTTGTCCGTGGGAACGTAGGCTATGTGTGCCTTTCCGAAGAAGGGAAGAAGATGATGTTCGCACAGCGAGTGGAAGAAGATGTCCTTGGCGATTATCATCTCGTCCTGGTTGGGGGCGGAGTAAAGCTTTATCTGGGCCTGGGGGTCCTGGGAAAGCCCGGCAAAAATCTCTTCGTAAAAGTCTGCCACCCTTTTGGGAGTATCGCGAAGCCCATCCCTTTTTGGGTCTTCTCCCACCGCCTCCAGAATCATGCGTACCGCTTTTCGAATTTTCTCTTTATCCATTCTATTATCTAGCGGACAGCGGACTTGTTCTGTCTTCGACCCTGCACTTCGTCTTCCGCCAAAGGTAAGATGTCGAAGGAAAACCCAGACCCGAAGGGAGCGAAGTAGAAGGATAGTCGACTGAAAACTTAAGATTTCTTCTTTTCCGTCTCCAGCTGAACCGGCTCCAATTTCTCACCCCGCAGGATCCTGTCGATTTCCTCCCCGTCCAGAATCTCCCTCTCCAGAAGGGCGCCGGCTAAAAGATGAAGCTTGTCTATGTTGGAGCCAAGAAGCTCGGTGGCTTTCTTCTCCGCCTCCTCCACGATGTTTTTGACCTCTTTATCTATCTCCTGGGCGGTGTATTCGCTGTAATCCCGATGAGTGGCTATCTCCCTGCCTAAGAATATCTGCTCTTCCTTTTTGCCAAAGGTCAAAGGACCTAATTTTTCGCTCATACCCCATTCGCATACCATCTTCCGGGCCAGCTCCGTGGCTCTCTCTATGTCGTTCCCCGCTCCGGTGCTCAACTCGTCAAACACCAGTTTCTCAGCCACCCGTCCTCCCATAAGATGTAAGAGCTTGGTCTTTAGATATTTCTTTGAGTGGGTATGCTTTTCGTCTATGGGGAGATAATGGGTGATCCCCAAAGCCA
>CAYOSZ010000108.1:0-7362 GCA_964406715.1 uncultured Ignavibacteria bacterium
TTGGTGTTTGTATTGAAGTTGCAAACAAGGATTACGCAAATCCGCTTGAATCCAAAGCAGTCAGGAAATAGCTTTCGTATGACTCCCCTCCATCGTCGTCTACAAACAGGATGGGAATCTGCCCGATGACCAGCGTAAAGGTATCCACGGATGAGTATGGACCCCAGGCATCTATTTCCAGGATTAAAGAAGCAGGATGACCTGCCGGACATTCTTCATCAATGATGATCTGATAGGGAGTCAGGGAGGCGCCAGTGTTATAAGGAGGCAGATCCGGATAGGAAGACTCACCGGAGGTAACGGTGACATACAGATCATCTGATACCAGATGAGCCTCCACCTGGTTGCCATCATGCCCTCCCTCATTTCTTAAGGTCACCGATAAATTACAGGTTTCGCCGGGATCGGCTTTTCCGTTCCCGTTGCCCACAATGTCGTCAATGTCCTTCGCGTGGTAGACCAAGAGGGGAGCATGAGCCAGGATGTTGGGTCCCTCATAACTCCAGTCGCCATTGGTGGCGTTTATTGCCAGCTGAAAGGGTATGGTTTCCCCATCACCTATCTGGGTGGAGACTGAAAATATAAAGTCATCTGAACCTGCTGCGATATCTCCGGCCGGTATGTCGCCGAAGGTCTGCTGGCTGTCGATTACGCTGATAAGCGGATGGGTCGTTCTTAAAATCGCTTCCGTGTTATAAGCGGTGGAATCCCCGATGTTTTCCAACACCATGGCCAGCTCTATGGTTTCCCCAAAATCGACGTCACCGTCGTCGTTGCCCAAGCTCTGGCCCGAGCTGTCGTCATCTATGTAATAATGGTAAAGGGTCAGGTATGCTCCGGTGACCGCCCGGGGATGAGTGACCGCATCGATATCGCATCCCGGATACCACTCGGTGGCGCTACCATCATCGTCGTCTATGATTTTCATATATCTGACCGTATCGGTGGAAAGAGATGAAATGTCAAAAGATGTGGTGCCGTAACCGCTGCCTATGAGGTCCCAACTTCCCCCATAGGGAACGGTGCTCCAGTAAACGTCGTACCCGTCAGAGCTGCCGACCTCGTGGATGGCGAAATCGTCACCCTCGACATCGACTATGGGGGTGTTCTCTCCCATGTCTAACTCGATGTGCCCACCTTTTCCCAGGGAGGCATAAACCTCATCCGGAAGCCCTAAAGCTGCGGAGGCGTTGGTGGGATTGTTTGGATATTGATTGGGCCAGGAGTAGGGATCATAAAAATAGCAGGAGATCACATGTACTGCAAAAAGGTCAATCGCTGGTTTCAATGCCACATTCAAGATGGTGGGTGAACCTTCACTCACCACCACCCCGGAGACGATGGAATCCTGGTATCCGTTGGCGGAAAACTTAAAGGGGTACGTACCGGGCAGAAGGTTCTTCTGATAGTCCCCCACCACCGGATCGGCGTAAACCGGCAGTCCCAGTTCCATACAAGTAACCATTGCCTCAAGCGGTTCTCCGGTGCTGGCATCGGTTACCAAGCCTCTGACTCCGTCTTCCGTCCTCTCCATCATGGCCAGCATGGCATTTCTGTTCTGGTTCCAGACGCTGGGAATCTCGTAATTGTCCGTCTCAATGGTGGCATCTATACTGCTTCTGGAGCCATAACTCCAGTCATTACAATCTCCGTAGGTTTGATACCAATTGTATCCTTCGACTACCCAGTAGCCATTGTATGACCCGTATTCTTCGGAGATATCGACTACAAAGGCACTGTCAGCTACAGGGAAATCCTTATAGTTCCAAACATAGTTTACTACGTCACCGGAGGTGTGAAAAGATAAGGAAATGGAAAAGTTATTCTTCATTCCGTGTTCTCTTATGACCTTAGTCTCCGGCTGAGAGAAAATCCCCGGAGTATAGTAGTTCCAGATGTAACCATAATCCCTGTTAAGATCCACCCCGTTGTGATTGGTCCTTGTGCCTGCAGTCCGCCCATCCGGATTCATCATAGGGATGATCCAGGTTTCCAGATCATCCACCAGATGCGTTACCTGGGGGTCTGATCCGTAATTGTCGGTGAGATACTCCAACATAAGCAGTGCCATCTCCACGGACATATATTCATTTCCATGATGGCATCCGATGATACGAAATTCCGGCTCATTCTCCTCCAGAGTTGGATTATCGCTGACCTTTGCTCCCAGAATCATTCTGCCTTGAACTGAATAACCCAGAGTATCCAAAATCATTATGTTGGAATGATCGGAAGCCGCCTGCTGCATTTCGGTCACCTGGTCACTGTAGCTGTGAAACTGTCGGTCCCAGTCCTTCCCAAAAAGTGTAACGTTTCTTTCTTCCGGAGTCCAGTAAGTAACTTCCACGTTGTATCCCTTTCCCAGCAGATCATCCAGTTGTTTTGAATCGATTACCACATCCACCCAGTCGGGTCCGGCCGCGTCGACGTCCAGCCCCCTTTCTCCCAGCAGAGCTCCCTTTTCCTCCGTGGAGCTTACCCACACCCGGGCATAAATCTCCTCGAAAGCTACTGCCTTGGAGCTTTGCCATAGGACAACGGAACTGATCACCAAAACGAGAATAAAAATCGACTTCAAATTCATTGAGATTCTCCTTTTAGAAGCAACTAAAGAACAATGAGGTTTCTTCATAGATTATCGTCAGATTTGATCCGGTCTTGCTCAAACAGCCCGATTAATTCTCTGTCTACTTGTATAATACGCAGAATTATTCTATTGTCAATCGCTTTTCTGAGAATTTAAGGTAGCATAAAGCTCTGGCCTGCTAATTACGTTTTGTTCATCGGAATGTCCGCGGGGACTAAATCACCTGTGTCCTGAGTTCAATGGTGTCCCGCAAGAACCATTCAAAGCTGCCCTCCGGGCCTCCGAGAAATCTCACCGAGTATGTGTTTGATCCGTCCGGTGATTTAAAGGAAAATAAAACATTGACTTACCGTTTGATTATCTTAAATTAGCACAGCGTTTGTTCTAAAAGACAAAGTTTTACCTAACACGAAGGAGAATCTATCATGTCCGTTATGATTTTGATGTTTGCCGCCATAGTTTTGAATGTTTGTGGCCATCTCTTTTTAAAAGCGGGGATGAACAAAATAGGTGCCATTTCGGTTGATCAGCTTGTGGTGAGTTTTTCCAGGATTTTCACCACCCCTTTCGTGATCCTGGGACTTTTCTCATACGTCTCCAGCGTTGCCCTTTATATGGTGGTTCTGTCCAAGGTGAATATATCCTATGCATATCCTTTGATGATGGGATTGGGTTACGTTTTGATAGTTTTGTTCTCATGGCAGATTTTTTCTGAACCCTTCTCCACCTTTAAGTGGATGGGAATTGCCCTGATATTGATCGGTGTGTTTTTATTGGGAAAATGAAAATACTCTCGCCCTGTTCATCTGGTGGAGAATTTGGTGTTTCCCTCGTTTTAGGTCAAAAAAACTCTTGCCAAAATACGTCTTTATGTTAAATTCGAATGGAAAAATCGCTGGCAAACGACGATGAGAAAACGAAAGACATAGCGCCCCAGAGCGATTTCAACCGGAAAGGAGAAAAAGAGATGCCCCGAAAGATTACCACGTTTGCAGACAAAGTCAAACAAGAAACGCACGTTGATTACTGCCCCAAGTGTGGAGGAGCCATCGAACAGATCCTGTACGTTACCTCATATAAATCAAGTGCAGGTTGCTGGAAATTCAGACAGAGACACATGGGTGTGTGTAAATGCAATCACGACGAAATCTATAAATAAGCTGTTTAAAAAAGGCTATCTACCTGATTTAAGTGGAATTTCAAAAACCGCTGTAATCCTTCAGCGGTTTTTTCTTTGTACGTAGCGATTTGACGACCGCTCATCTGAGCGGATGAGTTGTCCGTGACGGAGATACAGAAGGTAACATATTCAGCGCGAACAGACAGGGACGAATATCGCCAACGAATTAGGAGTGCACGAGCTTGCTTATGCGGTTTTAAGAATCACAAAAGAGAGTTTTGTACTCTTCTTTTACCTTCACCCTTCCACTTATAGCTTACCAATAAACATGGTTCGACTTCGCTCCTCAGCCTTAGGAGAATCGAAGGTAAGACTAAGGCTAGGTGAATCTGCTTTCCACGTTGGTTCGGGGTACCCTACCCCAAACTTCGGAGTTACCTCTCCCTCTTTTATTCCCCCTCTCCTTAGTTAAGGAGAAGGGGACAGAGGGTGAGGTCTGCTTGTGAAAAAAGTTACAAATTCCCTTGCTTTTAAAAAAGAGATTGCGTAAACTTATAAGATGTCGTTTATAACGATTCTTTCGTGATTCAAATTCTTCTTTGTTTTCAGGAGAGAACATATATGCCAAAAATTGAGGTGGATGAAAAAAGGTGTAAAGCCTGCGAACTGTGCCTCGTGGCATGTCCCCACAAGGTGATCGGGCTGGCGAAGCATTTCAGCTCCACCGGATTCCATCCCGCCTGCATGGTCAAGCCGGAAGCTTGCACCGGCTGCATGCTCTGCGCTTTTGTTTGTCCCGACGTGGCAATTGAAGTATATAAATAGATAGCAAATGTAACAGCAGAGCTTGCTCTGCTTGAAAGAAAGGTGGACGGCCACAAAGGTTGTCCCTGCGTTTAGTTGATAAACGGAGAGCATCATGGCTGAAAAAAAATTGATGAAAGGGAATGAGGCTTTAGCCGAGGGAGCGGTCCGGGCCGGATGTCGCTTCTTTTCCGGCTATCCCATCACCCCGCAAAATGAGGTTCCCGAATACATGTCCTGGAGATTGCCGGAGGTGGGGGGCACATTCATCCAGGCAGAAAGCGAGGTGGCGGCAATAAACATGCTGTTTGGCGCCTCCGCCTGCGGAGCCAGGGTAATGACCTCATCCTCAGGTCCCGGCATAAGCTTGAAACAGGAGGGGATCTCCTATACTGCCAGTGCAGAGCTTCCCATTTTTTATGCCAACGTGGTAAGAGGCGGTCCCGGCTTGGGTAACATTGCACCTTCTCAGGGAGATTATTTCCAGGCTACGCGGGGAGGGGGGCATGGAGATTACCGGGTATTCGTGATGGCTCCCAATTCCGTATCCGAAATGGGCAATTTCCCCAAGATATGTTACGATATCGCTGACAAATACCGCTCGGTCACCATGGTTTTGGCCGATGGGCTTCTGGGTCAGATGATGGAACCTATCGTATACGACTTCGAGCCGGTAGATCCTGCCAAACTCCCTAAACCGGACTGGATTTTAGGCAAACAGGATGGCAGACCCCGAAGAGTGGTGAGATCCTACGATCTGAAACCTGGCTTTATGGAGAAACACACCTGGAAACTCATGGATAAATACAAGAAGATGGAGGAGAACGAGGTAAGGTATGAAGCCACCATGGTGGACGATGCGGACGTGCTTATCGTAGCTTACGGCACCTGCTCTCGAATCTCCAAAGCGGCACTATCTCTGGGAAGAAAAGAAAATTTGAGAATCGGGCTTTTAAGACCCATCACCCTCTGGCCTTTTCCCATGAAGGCCCTAAACCATCTGGCTTCACAAATTAAAAAGATACTGGTGGTGGAGATGAGCGCCGGACAGATGATTGAGGACGTTAAGCTGGCCATCGAAGGGAAAGCCCAGGTCTTTTTACATGGCAGGCCTGCCGGCGGCATACCCACCGAGGTTGAGGTGCTGGACGTGATAAAGAAGATTCAGGGTAAATGATCCTCAACCATATGATGAGTTTTTATTTTTAAACTCTGGAACTTTTGAACTTTTGAACCTTTAAACTCAATCAGTCATGGAAAAGAAAGTTTTCTCAAGAACTAAAGGCTTGACCGAAATTCCCATGCGTTACTGTCCGGGATGTGGTCACGGCGTGATTCACCGCCTGGTGGCAGAAGCTTTGGTGGAGCTTGGCATCCGAGAGAGAACCATCGGCATAGCTCCGGTGGGGTGTTCGGTTTTCGCAGACGAATATTTCAACTGCGACATGATTCAGCCGGCGCATGGGAGAGGCCCGGCGGTGGCCACCGGCATGAAAAGGGTAAGACCCGACTGCATAATCTTCAGCTACCAGGGAGACGGGGATTTGGCCTCCATCGGAATGGCGGAGACCATTCATTGCGCTGCCCGGTCAGAGAACGTGACCATCATCTTCGTGAACAACGCCATTTATGGAATGACCGGAGGCCAGATGGCACCCACCACCCTGCCGGGAATGAGATCCACCACCTGTCCGTTCGGGAGAGACCCTAAGGTGGCGGGAAATCCCATACGGGTGTGTGAGCTTCTCTCAGCGCTGCAGGGACCGGTTTATCTTGAAAGGGTGGCGGTGGACACGGCGGCTCACGTGGTAAAGGCAAAGAAAGCCGTCAAAAAAGCTTTTCAAGTTCAGATGGATGGCCTGGGATTCTCTCTGGTGGAAATCCTGTCGCAATGCCCTACCGACTGGGCTATGACCCCGCTTCAGGCTATCGGTCGGGTGAAGGATGAGATGATTCCTTATTATCCCTTGAGAGTATTCAAAACTCCGGAAGAACCCAGAAAATAAAGGGTCGTGGGTCACGAGTCAAGAAAGACTTACAAGCGGCGGACGGCGGACTGCCGACGGCGGACAATAAAGCAGGAGGCAAGATGTATCAAGGTGTGATAATGTCTGGATTCGGGGGACAGGGGGTAATCTCTGCCGGCATACTTTTGGCATATTCCGGAATGGTCGACGACAAGCACGTGACCTTCTTCCCTGCTTATGGAGCGGAGATGCGCGGAGGGACGGCTAACTGTTCTGTAGTGGTCTCCTCAGAGGAAGTGTCATCACCCGTGGTCTCCTCTCCGGACTCCCTCGTCGTGATGAATGAACCATCTCTGCTCAAATTTGAGCCTGCCTTAAAACCTGGGGGTCTGCTTCTGATCAACAAATCTTTGGTTTCCAGTCAACCCAAGAGAAACGACGTCAATGCGGTGACCATCGATGCCAACGAGATCGCGGAGGAGATCGGAACCGTCAAATGCGCCAACATGGTCATGCTGGGGGCTTTGATAAACCATACCCAGGCAGTCTCCCTGGAGAGCGTGATCAAAACCCTGCCCAAGGTGTTTCCCCGTGCTAAGAAGGAGATGATTCAGATCAACGTTGAAGCGCTGAAAAAAGGTGCAGATTTTTAAGGGAAGTATCTCAGATTACCAAATCTCAAATAGTTTACAGGAAATCCCTTTCGTCTCGGATGGCCTTGTCCGTGGATAAAAAGAGAAGGTAACGGACGAAGCAACCGTAGCCTACAAAAGATTTAGATGCTACTATCTTCAGATTCACCTAAATCTGAGAATCTAATAGTGTGTAGCAAACTTGACTAATACTGCTGAAGTCAGGATTAAGTTGAATTAGGATTCTATATT
>CAYOSZ010000109.1:0-7350 GCA_964406715.1 uncultured Ignavibacteria bacterium
AGATTTAAGGCTCTATCCACCGATTCGAAAGTAAGCTGTTTGAGGTCACCTTTTAACTCTCTAACACACAGCCGGATCATCTCCCTTTGAAGACAGGTATCATAACCGGCGAATTCCTTCAAATCAAGAATTATTTTGTCTCTCCGCCCCCGCCGTGGGGGGGAGCTCTGACTTGTACCAATATCCTCAAGGATTTGTTCGCATCTTTTTTCGATATATTCCTGCTGGAGCGAGATGATATCTGCGGTTCGATTTAACGACTCAACGATCTTGGGGTTGAACTTTTCTCTGATCCGGGGCAAAAGAGTTAGTCTGATTTTATTTCTGAAGTAATCGGTCAGATAATTGGATGAGTCCAATCTATACGGTATTTCGTTCGCTTTTAAAAATTCCTCGATTTCCTCCCTTTTGATCTGAATTAGGGGGCGGATGATTTTACCTCTTTTAACCGGAATACCGGAAAGCCCGGCGCTTCCTGCTCCCCTCAAAAGCCGCATCAAAAAGGTCTCGGCCTGATCATCGGCTTGATGTCCCAAAGCAATCCTGTCGGCTTTAATCCGACCAGCCAGGCTTTCTAAATATCCATAACGGGCTTCCCTGGCGGCCTCTTCAATGCTGATTTTCTTTCTTTTGGCTTCCTTTTTTACGTCAATTCTCCTGGAGTAGAATTTCAGCTTCAGACGGGAGGCTAAGTTTTTGGCAAATTTCTCATCCTCGTCCGATTCTGCTCCCCTTAATTTATGATTTAAGTGAGCCACATACAGTTTAAGACCAAACTCCGGCTGTATGGCAAGTAAACCATACAACAAAGCCACCGAGTCCGGTCCGCCGGAGAGCGCCACCAATACCCGGTCACCTCTTTCCAGAAGTTCGAAACGGCGTATGGTCCCCTTCATCTTCTCTATTAACTCAGTGTTCTTCATGTTCTTCCAAGTGAATTATGTTCTGTTTCAAAATAACTGCTAAGGCTCTCCTTGTCAAATGAAAAGCTCCCGGGATCATACGTTGACTCAAGAGCTCTTCCCCCTGATAGCATTGTACTAAGCTCGTCTTTGAAAGAACAGGTGAGTCTGATGGACGAAATCAGGGTGAACCCCTGTTCCGGGATTTTCAACCGTCTGGCAAAGTAAGGATGCTCAACGTCAACACAGTACATCTGCTCCCACTTGATGAAGGGGTACAGGAAGGTGGTGATGCTGAATCCCGGGAGTACGATCAAGTGCGTTCCGCCAATTGTCGAAAAATGTGCTATTGCCAGTGGAGACTAAAAATCTCCGGCTTTGCAATAGCCCGTCAAAACCCGCGATAACCCACTACAATACCAACCGAATTGAAACGGGGCAGGAGGAGGTCACGACCGATTCCCTGACCCGGAACAAAGGAATCGCACCCTGAACCCGGGTCCTACCAGACGAGTTTGAAGCTTCTCTCACCAGCTAATTCTCGGATTCTTCTTTTTTAAAAAGATTTTGGAAGGGCAGCTGCTGAGCTTGAGATCCAGGAAACAACTTCTCGACTCGACGAGTCAGTATCAAAGCGTGGCAAAACAAAAGAGAAGCCCGCAACGGGCTCAACTTAAATTAAATGTGGCGGGATTTCATTTCCCGCCACATTAAGTTTCCGGAGCCAAGGGAGGCTCCGGAAAGACCAACGATATATTTTAGAATCTTGATTTCTCTAAATTATACCTTTTGGACATTTGTTGCCTGAGGTCCTTTTTGTCCCTGTCCTTCTTCGAAGCTAACTCCGTCACCTTCGCGAAGAGTCTTGAATCCTTCCCCCTGTATTTCAGAGAAGTGCACAAACAGGTCCTGTCCTCCTTCGTCCGGAGTAATGAAGCCATACCCTTTGGATTCATTGAACCATTTTACCGTACCCTGCGTCACAAAATCACCTCCTTTCTTACATATAAAAAACCACGAAAGCTTGCATAAATAAGCTTTCGTGGTTGAATGACTTCGACCTGACAAAAACCTACTTCAGCCTTCTTACCTATCGTACATCATATATACGTATAGTTCGTCTATTTGTCAAGACTATTCTATATTTTTATTATCGGCTTTAAAAGCGTGAATATTTAGATTAAACTGAGACAGGAGAAATGAAAAGTTTGCGGGTGGTTGAACAAAACCACAACTATAGAATTCTTTTATCAATGGGGCAGCCATGAGAGCCCGGAATTTGCAGCCAGAATAATCCCTTGAGAGGGGGGCGGTCATCCGGGTAGCAGGACAAAGAAACGACATGTTGGGTTTTTCTGAGGCAGAGACCGGGGGGGAACACCCGCCCCCAGATCCCTTCCAAGAATCGTATAATCCGGTAAAGAATTGTTGCCGAATTTCACTTTTAAGGTTGACTAAGCAAAGACAATTGACTAAATTAACGACATCAATCAAGTAACAAAGATTAGGCTTCCAGACGGAATACTCGTTACTGCTGAACCGGGAGGAGGCAAACTTGAATTCGGGGGAAGATCTCAGACAAGCCCACCAGGTTTATAAGTTTCTGCGTTGTTTCCTGCCCCTTTTGTTGGGATTTCAGAGGGGGGAAATCATCTTCTATTTTCACAGAACCACCCCGTCTGTGAATGAATCCCATGTAGCATCTTCTGAGATCTTCCCCTTTGAAAAAACTTTTTGATGGCTCGAACTCGAAAACGTTTTCGGAAAGGAGGGCATGGTGCTAAGAAAACTAACGAAGTACCAGGAAAGAATTAAAATCTTGCGCAGGCAAGCAGAACATAATGAAGTGGGAGCCATGGAGGAATTGTACCACAGATACCACATCAACGAAATAATGATCAATGGCGAACTGGTCAACTTAAAGCAGAGATTCGTGGAATCCCCGAGCAGGTTTTAATAAAGATAAAAAACCCGGACCCAATGACCAGGGGGGAGCCACGAGCGCCCCGGGAACCCGGGGAAAATAATCCTTTGAGGAATCGGGCTTGAAAAAGTTTGAACAGGGGGAATCGCCCTTTGATGCTTTCCTACATTCAACGCCAATCGATGTTAAGAGCTTAATACCATTCACCCGGGCGGTCCCCACTCAAGAGTCTTAAGGAATTTAGGCATTGGAATTGAAAGCTAATGTGGGCGAAGAGAAGTTTGTATGGTCCCCCGTTACCTTGAAAACAGATTAACCTTTGGCCTTATTCTTCTTGTTATTCGATGAGGTGACCAGCTTTTATCACAGGGTCTTCAGTTAAACCTGTTGTTTTTCAGTATCCACCAGGGCATAAAAGTCGTTCTTCAACCCACCCGGATTTACCACCAGAAAATCACTTTAGGGGGAAAACAGATCCCCGCCCGCTTTTTGGAGCCGAGCCAAGGCTGTGGGATAAGGATCACAATACTCCTCCTCCAAATAGCCATGATAGCCCACCTCTTTTAGCTTTCGAAGCATGATATTTCTCTCCTCCTTGGGCATCACCTTAGGATCGCTCATGCAGGCCACGTGAAACTCCAAATTGGTCTCTCCCAGACTCTTGATGGCCAAGAACGGCAACTCATAGAATTTTCCCACCGCCCCGGTCCGCCCCTGGAAACCCTCCGGGGTGCCGGCCTTCAAAGAAACCCGAACGTGCAGATTGCGACTGAACCGATCCAGTTCCTTGGCATAATCTCGATTATGACCCAGGAGAATACCGTTGGTCTCCAGCATAAAGAGATAATTGGTGGTCTCAACCAGCTCAAGCACACCCAGCAGGTGATCTTTGCACAAAGTTGGTTCTCCTCCCGAGATTCTCAACCTCGGCACCTTCTTTTTCTTGGCATGAAAAACCAGATTCTGGAATGCCTGCCTGGGTGTATAAAACTTCCCGTGCGATTCGGGAAAGTCTCTGGACCATCCCACCCAGCAGTAGATACATCGCAAACAACACCCCACGGTATAGCCGGTGGAGATGCCTCCATATACCCCCACCTTGTAGAAAGCAGTATACTTACGGGACAGATCCCGGCAGACGATCTGCTCGGTCATCTCTGCCAGTTGGATGGGATCGTAAGGAGCAAAGCCGGGCGTTATGTAGCGGGGATACTCTTTCATTTTCAAGACTTGTAGTTGCCTGATTTATCAGGCGGTTTAAGGCTCGATTAATCGGACAACAGTTCAGATACCCGGCTGATGCCAGAAGAAGCACCTCAAATCAGTCAGCTATTACGTTTCAGAATATAGCAGGCTTACTCGTGAACGCAAGAGGAAATCGATCAACGGACTTAGCGGATGATGCTTGGTCTGGTGGGTAAAAAAACTCCGCCTGCGGGCTCAAGCAGGCGGAGCATAAAGCAGAAAGACAATCTGAAGGGGCAACCAACGCCTTTATTATTATACAAAAACTGTGCCGGAGTTAGTGCACCTAGACTTTTAACTTCGATTATAGCCAAGCGACTGCTAAACAAGAACTTAAAATACGTAGCTCCAACATGACCGTATGCAGATGAATAAACTCGTCGCAACAATCTGCGTTCAGGTTTAGCCGGGATGGCGTGTTTTTGACCTATTTTTGCACAGGAAAAGGCGTTGTCGGACGAGAAAATAGTGCTTTACCAAGCGCAGTGTACTGCGTCTGATCATAAGATCATCTTCATAGAAGCTTCTTGGTATTCCGGGTTGATTTCACAAACCTGCAGTCCCTAGGACTGTTGTTGCAATTACTCCTGCAACTTGGCACCGTGCTTTTCATGCTACACGTTGTAGACACTCAGTATAGAATCGCTTCACTGCATTACCATGGCATATTGACCATTTTCCATCCATCTGTTTCCCGCTTGAATACCACCCGGTAACTCGGCCCCGGTTCGGACTCTTTGGCGGATTCGGACCATCTTATATCTATTGACAGAAGAACCTCATCCTCTGAAACATTCTTGTGTTCCAATATCGTTGCGGTGGCTTCTTTAAACTCGGCTCTGAATTTCCGCTTTTGATTCTCAATCTGGTCGTGCGGCGTTTCCTGTATAAACTTATCAAACTCTGCTCTACCCGGTCCCCTGAGGGTCAGACAATCCTTTATGAGTTCGATATCAGCTTCTTCAGCTGCCTCCCAGAAGGTTTCCCAAGTTGATTCGGGAGTTTTATATTGGGAAGCATTCAACTGAATAGCATACATGTAGCCATCATCGCATCCCACATATATGACGCCCCCTGATATGACTGGGGAAGAACGAATGGCATCTCCGGTTTCAAAACGCCATTTTTCTTGCCTTGTATCCGCGTTCACCGCGAAGAGCCAGTGGCCGCCTCCAAAATAGACCACCCCAGCAGATATGGAAGGAGAAGACCTAACTCCAAAAGAAGAGAACTTCCACTTAGCCGCACCGGTTGACGCGTCCACAGCATACAAACAGTATTCAGAATGGAATGCTGTGCCCAGAAAATAGACCACGCTGTCCGAAACCGCGGGAGAAGATTGCGTTCCTTCCCCAGCAATTTCGACATTCCACATTTCCTTTCCCGTTTTAGCGTTCACGGCATAGACCACATCATCACTTACGCAGAAAACCGTTCCTCCGGATATCGCTGGTCCTAAGGGCATATCTCCTTTTGTCTTGAACTTCCATTTCACGTCTCCCGTTTCGACATCTAGTGCACACAGACCATCCGGGCTCCCGAAGTATATCCCCCCATCAGCTATGGCTGGGGTAGATATCTCACCTTCTGCCTTATCAGCCTCGAAATGCCACTTCTCCAGTCCCGTATTAATGTCTAGCGCATAGAGATAGCGATATCCACAGCCGAAATATACCACCTCACCCACCAGGGCGGGTGAGCTACTGACGGATCCTTTCGCTCGGAATCTCCACTTCTCTTGGCCACTTATGGCGTCTACTGCATAAAGATAACCTTCCCTGCTGCCGAAAAAAACGATCCCCTTGGTGATAGTCGGTGAGGATACGATCGAACCCGCCGTCTCAAATCGCCACTTCTCCAATCCCGTTTGGATATCCACTGCATAGAGATGACGATCGTCACTGCCGAAATAGGCTGTTCCATCTGCGATGAGTGGGGAAGAGCGCACGACACCTTTAGTTTTGAACCTCCAGTTTCCTCCTACCGGCTCTGAAGGTTGTTTAGCGTCATAGACTCCCGTTCGCTGCAAATTTGCACGAAACATTGCTACGCCACCCGATCCCTTTTCGACCGCTTTCTCGAGAGGATCACTTGAGCCCGAGCAGAATAATGCTGTTGAGCAGCAAAGACTTACCATGAGCCAACAACTTATGTGTTTCATCTCTACCCCTACCTTCCGTTTTGATTGTTGAAATGAATTGTACATTATTTTGGGCTTTCGCAACCGATGGTCTTTCTTCATGCATGAACACACACTAACAAGGATCGTCTGGTCTAATTTGGTTGCTGATTAAATCGTAAAAGTATAAAATATAAAAAGTCAAGAATTTAATGGAAAGCATTTTTATTCATCGTGGCCCAGCCATCCTGTGTATCTCCTAAAATAGTGCTTTCAACAGAGTACCTTGCTGGAAGAACGTTCATTTCAAGTAAACCCGACAAGAAAGTAAGATAAGGTGAACAGTGCTTCATATCTGTTTATTCCAAAAGAAGTTGAAGTGCTCAACCAATCGAATCCCTTAATCAGAGATTTGCCTGAGGCTTTGACAGATTAATATTTTGACAATTTACAGCCGGGTGGAGTTCCACTCATGCAAAGATAGTTGACCAAAAGAACCAGGTCTGCAACGTTAACTATCCCATCGCAATTGGCGTCACCGGTTTCCATGGAAATTGGTATGGGTTTGCTTCTGCATAGAAAGTTGAATAAACAGACTATATCTGCCACGTCTATTATCCCGTCTTTATTGACATCGCCCCGGATGACTTCACACACGGTGGTGACCTCAGTGGCAGGCGACGACACTTTTGTGGGGGGGCTGGTCACTATGAGGGAGGGGGAGGACACCTCCGTGGCTGGGCTGGTCACGCTGCAAGATATGCTCGTAACGATGGAGGGAACGAACTTTCCCATACACGTGTTCCCAAATGGATCGAACTTGACGAGGATGAAATCGGTTTCCCCCACACCAAATGAGTTGGTATATCCCCCCACCACATACCCGCCATCTGCTGTTTGCCGTGCAGAACGACTGCGCTCGGTACCGGTGCCCCCAAAGGTACGGGTCCACATGAGGTGCCCCTTAGAGTCGACTTTGACCACATAGGCATCGCGATCCCCGGGACCGAAGGATTGCGTCTCTCCCGCTGCTATACATCCTCCCTCTATGGTCTGCTGGGCAGAAACGGGACTATCGTCAGAGCTTCCCCCGCAAGCGCAGCTCCACAGAACGCCTCCTGTGGAGTCGACCTTCATCAGACACACATCGTAACCTCCGG
>CAYOSZ010000110.1:0-7287 GCA_964406715.1 uncultured Ignavibacteria bacterium
CCCCGATAAGTGGGAACGGGCAAGACCACGTTGGCCGAACTGAAACGGGTGTTGTTTTGTAAACGCCCGTCACCGAAACCCAAACTCTGCTGAGGATAGTCACCCAACTTCGTTTTGTTGTTCAGCCTCTGGTGAGTGAGACCGCCGGAAAATTCGATTCTGGTAACCCGAGCCAGTCCCGCCGGGTTATATATCAGGGCGGTGGCATCGTTGGCCACCGCTATATGTGCTCCTCCCATGCCCAGTGCTCTTGCACCCACCACAAAGAAATTCCCTGCGGTGGCTTCATCCACCACCCCAAATCCCTGAGCATAAACGCCGGAGTCAAATGCAACCATGAAAGACAAAACACATATAATCAGAAACAACCATCTTTTCATCATGAATCTCACCTCGACCTGTGATCTGTTGATCTATATGATCTTTTCTCCTTCACCTGGATTCACGGGAAAGTGTCCCAGCTGAATTTAATCGGTTCTACGTTTCGTGGGCTTCTTCGGTTCCGGCTCCTCCTTTTTTTCCTGAGTCTCTATCTTCGTCGGTGTTGGTCTATCTTTTATTTCTGTCTTGCCAGACTCTGTATCTTTGGTGGGAGTGGGAGCAATGTAAGGCTTTGAGGAAGTTCCCCCAGGAAGAACATATGGAGGTTCCAGTCCCCTCCTTTTCTTCGCCTTTTCCGCACTCTCAGGCACATACTCCTGATCATCATAATAATAATCATCATCCCACCAATAGCGATCCCACCACCAGGGGTAAGCGTAATAATGTCCCCAGCGGGGAGAGCTCCAGTAATAATCGGGATAGTAGCCATAATAGAACCCGTAGGGATAATTGTGGTAATCCCCATGACAGTCAGTGCAGTGCTCTCGGTAGTAACGCCCGGTGTGCTCAATCGCCTCTCCCTCACCTTCAACCCGGGGGTGGGTGAGGATAGTATAACAACCGATTCCCATGATCCCCAGCATTACCAACAATATTCCCAGAAAAATATATTTCTTTTTCATCTTCTCTGTCTCCTCACCAAAAGCATAAATAACTTCCGATATGCATGCCTTCTATTTATCGGCATTCCATAACGATACTACGTATGAGCCGATGAAATAGAGAAACCTCCCTTACTTAATTTCTACGATTATAGACACAATTTTTGGGCCATTGGTTTAAAGATGTGTTCAAAAACTTTTCTGACGATACAAATGTTCCGTATGGACAGAGCCTGTCCTGAACCATACGGTTCAGGGTTTGCTGAGCTTGCGAAATCCGACCATGTCGGGGTCCCTTTCCTAACTTTAAACAAGTACGGTTCTTATAAAAAAGCGAGTTGTTTGAACATGAGCTAACCAAAAATTCCAAAAGCTCTGCATAGCATGCAGACGGACGCGCGTCCGGGCAGAATTGAAGTTTATCCCGATTTATCAGGGCTTCGCTCCATTAAGGTTTTACACTCAGAAAATCACTTTTTCAACAAGACCTGAAACTTGACACTCCATGTTTGCTAATTAAAAGCTTTTCGATAACCGAAGGAGATCATCTGTTATCCTTCAGAACGACTCGAAATAGACGATCCTGAATCCTCTTCCCCAGGTGCTGATGTCTTTTCGATTCAGCAGTAGGTTTTTAAGGTTTAACTGCAAAAGCAATCTCTCAGAGAATATCCACTGTATTCCTACATTGAGATAGCCATATCCCTGGCCAAATAGTTCTTGTGCTTTGTCATCATTCGTGCCCATGTCGTACTCTGCCACAATCCCCAGATTATCCCCAAACCTGAAATCCGCTCCGAAGAAGAAGGAGATGTCCTCATCCTCGTCATCATTTTCCAGGCTGTAATTTATTCCCCCGTGAAAACCGACAGGCACCTCGCCTGCAGCATAGCCTTTGCTCATCACCACGTAAAATCCTTTAGACTTATAGTCATACCTATCCAGGCTGTCGTTGAAAGCTCCGTCTCCTTGAGATTCAAAGCCGATGGCGAAAGCGGGAAGAGTCCAACTCTCATTTATCAATCTGTATCTGGCGGCAAACTCTATTCGGGGATTCCAATCCGGCTCTCCCTCACCAATCACGTTCTCCCCCCCAAAGGACATGCCCACCATAAACCTTCTCATCAATCCTATATCCAAGCCAAATATGACCCCACCCTGAGGAAACATTTTGATGTCGAAATCAAAGCTGGCCCGGGGCAATAGTCCCGCCGTGGGACAATCGACCAGCCTTCTGGGCTGAAGCAAGTGAACCGGCGATACTTCAGTGGTCATCTGGCTCTCCTGGGCAAATACAGCCGTATTGAACATAAGCAATAAGAGCAGAATTAATTTTATTGTCCGATTCGTCATCTTTCCCTCCTCTTTCTGATGACTTCACTACCTAATTATTTTTCTGAAATCTAAACAATTCTTCATTGTTAGTCAATCAAAAAGACGGAGGAAACCTGCAATGACTCATCATCACCAGACTATGACTTTCTATAAGCAAAATATTCATATCGTTCTCCCAGCGATGCTTTATAATCCTCGCCAGTTCAGAAAAGCAACATCTATGCCATTAAAGACAAAGCCACTCACCTCCTGGTAAGTGGCAGTTATGCAATAAAATGAGATGAAGGCTTAAAGTTCAAGCTGTGATTCTTTGTGTAAGTTCTGCACAAATTTTGGGCGATGTCGAAAGTTTTTTGTGCAGGTCACTACTTGTATTTGTCGTAGAAGACGATTTCCTCCAGCTTTTTTCTGGGCTTCGGGTCCGGCTGGAACTTGGGATAACCTAATGGCATGATCTCCACAACTCTCATCTGCTCTGGGATGTTCAATATCCGTTTTACTTCATCCTCCTTGAAAGCTCCGATCCAGCAGGTTCCCAATTCCTCCTCCACCGCCTGAAGGCTCATGTGATCCATGGAAATGGCCACATCTATGGTATGGGCCGGCTGACCGCAGGAGAGGACATAATCCGCCCAGGTGGCACATCCCACGATCACCACCGGTGCCTCGGCAATGAAATACTGGTTGTTAGCCGCCACTGCGACCTTCCTGCGAAGCTCGGCATCCCTCACCACCACGTACCTCCACTCCTGCGTGTTTTTTGCCGAGGGAGCTAGTCTTCCCGCTTCCAGCACACGTAAAAGCTTTTCCTCCTCGATGGGCTTATCTTCAAAACTTCGGATGCTTCGTCGGGTTTTTATGGCATCGAAAACTTTCATGTCATCTGTCTCCTTCAATAAAAGATTGTCTTGAACCTATCTGAATTTTGAAAGCGAAACGGTTTTATTATTTAAGCCTGTCCCATCTTTCGAACAGGTCCAGAATATCGTCCTTGATCTCCCTGGTCACCTTATTCATGTACAATGTCGCTTTTTTCTGATCGAACTCAGGAAACCCTTCACCTTCTTTGTATATAAGGATGGGTCCGGGAGCAGGGAGGCAATACTCCCCATCCTTCACCCGGAAGACCATATCCTTTTTGTACTTATTCTTCTTCACCCATTTTGAGTTTATCGCCAAAACCGCAGCGTTTTCATCCAGCCCGCCATGCCCGCCGCTCTGGCCGAAGAACTTCCTGGTCAGTTCCTCACACAACACCCACCAGTGAATTACCGCCACCTTTACGTTTTCCTCCCGGTGAACTCTCATGGCGGCGTTCTTCAATTCGTTGAAGTGCCCGCCGTGTCCATTGATCACCAGGATGCGTGACAAACCCTTCTTTGCCAGAGAAAACAATATCTCAGTCACGTAGCTTTCGAAAGTCGCTGAACTTACCGTAAGAGAACCGGGATATGAGAACAAGCTTCTGGTTATTCCATAATATACCGGCGGAGCGATGATAGCCTTCAGCTCGTCTGCAATCTTTTCACATATAAATAGAGGAATGGAAACGTCCGTGCCCAGATTGGTAACTCCGTGGGCCTCGATGGTCCCCACCGGCAGCAAAACCGTTTTGATTTTACTGGGAACCAGTTCGTCAAACTCCATCCAGTTCATCTCTTCCAATTTAAGAGGCATGTTTGATCCTTGGGAAAAACAGGTTTAAAGTTTAAAGCATAGAGTTTAGAGTTTAGAGTTTAGAGTTTAGAGTTTAGAGTTTAGAGTTTAGAGTTTAAGATTTAAGTTAAAAGGTGAAAAGGCTGAACCTAACCTCAAACACATTTACGGCATTGATGAAAGAACAATCAATCAAGTTGACAGTTCCGACTACTCAGCTTCAAGATGGGCATATGAAAAAATGGACAACCTCTCCTTTACTTAAAACTGCTGAATCTATGGTTTGAATTCCAAAACGTAAACCGTCGACTTCTCCGGCAGGCTCTCTTTGGTGAAGCTCACCGAATTCTTTCCCTCCTTAACCACGTTTTCTTTTCCTTTGAGGAAAACGTCCACTCCGGAGAGAGGAAAGTTCTCTCCTAAAAACGGAGTTTTGTAGTGCATGGGTATGATCACCTTGGGATTTAAGCTGGATGCAACCCTGGTGGCGGTTTCAGCATCGATGGTGTAAAATCCACCCGTGGGCACGAAAAGTACGTCCACCTCTCCGATCTCCTTTTTCTGGGAATCGTCTAAGTCAATCCCCAAATCTCCCGCATGTGCAAACTTGATTCCCCCCAATTCGAAAGTCCAGATAGTGTTTTCACCCCTCTCGCTTCCTCCCTTTTCGTCATGGTACGAGGTTACACCTTTAAATTTCAGCCCCTTTACTTCCCTTTCTCCGGTCCCCTTCACCACCTCCGGACTCCCCTTTATCACCGAGACGCAGTTATGATCAAAGTGGTCGTGAGATACCATGCATATATCTGCGGTTTCATTCGGCGCAGGATAACCTACGGTGTTATCGAATGGATCGGTCACGATCTTAACCGAATCATCCAGTGAGATAAGAAAGGAACTATGCCCCAGCCACTTGATGGTTACCTCATTTTTCTCTGCCATTCTTCACTCCTTTCTTTCTTGAAGTTTATGCTGCTTCTTAGTATGCTCTTCATACGATTCATGTCTCCAACCTCAATAAATCTTCAACTCAAGGATACGGATTTTACAAAAGTCCAAACTTTTCATTCGAGGAGATTTTATCATAAAGAACTAATTGAGAAGAATAATAGACCAGCCTGAAAAATGATTTCAATATCACAAAAGTTTGTTGAATCAAAAAGACAAAGAAAATGACAAGTCCCGTTTGGGGCAAGGTATTCATGGCTTGACAAAGACCCAGGAATATCAATATCGCTGCTGTCAGAATCACGCTCAAAAGGTAATACAAACTTAAAGTCCTCAGAAGGTTTGTCAACAGAAATTTGAAAGTTTTCCTCACTACGGACAAAAATCGTTCACCGTGATTCTCAATTAAGAATATCCTGAGGTAATCACCCATCATATTCACCAGTAAAAATAAGACGGTGCCCACCAGAAACTTGGCCAACACCCGCCAGGAGGTCACCTGCCACAGATCTGCCTTTCCGACCAGGTGGTTGAAAATGGCAGAATAAAACAGAAAGAGTACAAAAGCGATGAGATAACAGAATCCCAGAAAGAGCGAGATTTTGAACATTCCCCAGAAATATTTACCGCAGTAGCCAAAGAACCTTTCCACCCTCCTGTTTTGCCCATTGTTTCTGATCTCATCCCGCAGAATTCCCCAGAATCCTCCGGAAAGGAAGATAAATGAGAGCATCACCATGCCACAGGCTAAGATGAACACCAGAATATATATGGACAAAGTCTCTCTCCAATGGTAGACGAAATCTATGATAAGGGACAGGTCAAATCGGATGAGAAAGTTTAAGGCTTTGACATTACTGCTGAAGCTCGCCGAAAACATCACATATAAAGGGGAAAGCAACGCCAGTGCACAAACAAGCTTGAAAAGATACATCATTGCTACCAAAAACTTGTTTGCCCCAGCTTTCTTGACCCCTTTAACCAGTGATTGGAGAACCAGCATGGTATTTTCCTAAAAACAGGTTAGGTAATGCATCAAAGTCTCCAGCCAGAATAGGCACTCGGTGGACAGCTTCATCATAACCGAATCGGAAGGTCTGGTACTTAAACTGTTGTTATTGATATTAACATCAAAAGCGATCTTTTCCTCCGGGTCAATTATGGCTGCCTTTATCTTTGAGTCGGTTTTAATCTCGATTCTATGCCATCTCTCTTTTCCGTCCCACACCTGCTTTATCTCTTCTCCATCCTCGAGCTGGATCAGCACGTCCACCGGCAATATCACCCCGCCTGACCGACTGAGTTCAACTTTGGTTTCGTATTGCTCCTTTTCATCTTCGCTTTTAACTGGAATGCTCTCTATTCTGGTCACCCCGTAGTCACATACTCCGGTTCCAAAAAGCAACTGTTCGAAGAAAAAGGTGAAATCCTCTCCGGTGACCTCATTGACCACCTGGATGAAATCCGAGGTTTTCGGATGTCTGAATTTGAACCTCTGAAAATGGCTTTGCAAAACCTCCTTCATCTTCTCTTCTCCCAGATAGTTGGCTAACGTCTCCAGGACCAGTGAGGCTCTGGCATATACACTGGCTCGATAACTCAGATAATCACGAAACTCCCAGGAATTTCTTACTATGGGGTCGCTTTGCAAACATAAAAGATTTTCCAACCTGGTAAATTCAAAATCACTCAACCTTATTCCCCATAGGTCCGCAATATTACCCACTTTACCGAACTTCTCCTCTAAAGCTCTCCTTTCGGAGTAGACGGCAAATCCCTCATCCAGCCAGGCTTCCTCGAACTCATTGGATGCCACCATTCCGTACCACCACTGGTGGGCGGTCTCATGGAAAACGATCAAGGCATCGGTGTGGATCATCTCTTGCGGAATTCGGGACGGAGATATGGTTATAAGCGTAGGATATTCCATAGCTCCACCGCCCAAGCCAACTTTGGCATCGACTAAGGTGAAATGATCGTAATGATATTTCCCGAAACTCGAATTATAGTACTTCAGGGCAAACTCGGCATAATGCATGATACTGTCCACAGCTTCTTCATTCTCTGGTTTATAGAAGAAACTTACCTCTATTCCGTCTACCGAACTTCTGGAGATTCGATATTCCGGGCTTGCCGCCCAGGCAAAATCATGCACGCCCTCAGCCTGAAAGAGAAAGGTTTTGGCTGAATCCGGATTGGTGTGCTCCTCCACCAGATGACCGGTAGCACCTATTACATATTCCGGCGGAACCGTAAGGGAAACCTCATATCTTCCAAAGTCCGCAAAGAATTCACTATGGAAGTGATACTGATGCGCATTCCAACTGCCATCTTCCTCCAGCACCGCCATCTTGGGAAACCACTG
>CAYOSZ010000111.1:0-7212 GCA_964406715.1 uncultured Ignavibacteria bacterium
GGATTTTCATCATCGTAGGAGATGGCCTTCCGGAAGGAAAAGTCCGCCTCCGTGAGGTTTCCCTTTGCCAACTGCACCAAACCCAACATATTATACAACCCCCCATTCTGCTTTTTATCCAATCCTTTTCTTACCACCTCTTCAGCCCTCTCATGCATTCCCTTTTCATAATAAACATATCCCAGTTGAGAGTACGCCTCCCAGTATTTGGATTTAAGATTTATGGCTTTCTGATATTGTTCGATGGCCAGATCCAATTCCCCTTGCTTGAGATAGCTCTCCCCTAAATGATAATATCCCTTCTCATCCCGGGGCTTCTCCTTGAGGTACTCATTGATAAGCTGGATGGCTAGATCGTAATCTCCGCACTCGTATGCTTCGATACCGGCTTTCAGATCGGCACACCACGAGGTTGCTGCAAAAACAAGCAAAAAGATAACCACCACCGCTAAGCAGCTTTTAATAGTTCTTTCTATCATAACCCTTCCCGAGTTTAGCATAAAACGATTTTTCATATTAACGATTCTCAAAACAAAGTCAAGATTTTTTTAAAAGTTACGTAAATTTTTCTCATCCTCTTTGTTTGGACTTATCAAACTTTCCTCATTTCTTTTCATACTTTCATATCGGGATTTAAGCATCCAGAATCGGATAAATCCATAACCTAAGAAGATTATGCCCAGGGCGACCTTATAGCTTGGGTTTATCCTGAATGCTCCGATTAAAATCAACAGGCCCAGCAGAGTTACCACCGAAACCACCCCGAAGCTGAACGCCATCTCAATCTTGCTCGGCACCCGTGCGTTATATGGTCTCAGTCTTTCATGCATTAAACTGCTTAATTCTCCCTTATGTTCAACCAGTTTCCAACTTTCAAAGTAACCGATAATACCATTTTGTCAAGCGAAATTCCTATAATCTCCCGGCAGATGCTTCTCGAAGAAGAGCCTGATATGTAAATGGTTACGTCTATGTCTCATCTCCGCTTCTTTGGTCTTAGAAGAATCCCTATTCTCATCTTCTGACATAAATGAAGTTGAAATCAACATCCCTGCCTCTTAAGACCACCTCCTTCGAATGCTCTGTTCAACCTGATGGCCCAATCTTCTGCCCTCCTTGATGAATACAAAAAACGTGCCTACTTTATTCCCTATAGCACCATCAATAATACGCTATGTGGTCTTGAATTAGAGGGTCGGTGAACCGTCAAACCGGGGAAGTTACCATCAGCTTCGCAAGCTTCTGCGAAAACGCCTCGCCAATTTTGGCGATCTCTCCTTTATTTAAATAGAGACAACAGACGGGGATAATTCGATGGATTGTCGCTGGTTCACTCCATAGTCCTGTGACAACTGCGCTCTTGATTTTCAGTTCCCGAATCCTCCTCTCATCAGTTCTTTCATCTTGACCAGATCCAAAACCAAAAGCCTGTCTTTAATCACCCGTGGTATTCTTTTCCTAATCTTCTCATAGATTTTGCCGGTCCCGATTCCCGGTTTCAAGGGGGACCTGAAATCAACTCCCTGAGCCGCGGCCAAGAACTCGATGGCCAAAACGTCCTCGGTATTGCCAATTACCTCCCGGGCTTTACGGGCGGCTATGGTTCCCATGCTGACGTGGTCCTCCTGGTCCAAGGAGGTGGGGATGGAGTCGACCGAGGCGGGATGGGTCAAGCACTTGTTCTCCGAGACAAGTGAAGCCGCCACCGTCTGAGCCATCATAAAACCAGAGTTCAATCCCGGTTCTTTTATTAAAAAGGCAGGGAGGTCCGATATGGATGGATTTATCAATGCGGCGATCCTTCGCTCGGATATGCTAGCAAGCTCTGATACTGATATGCTCAGAAAGTCTGAAGCTAAAGCCACCGGCTCGCCGTGGAAGTTGCCGGCGGAGATCACCCTGTTCTGATCGGGAAAGATCAAGGGATTGTCCGTGGCTGAATTTATCTCGACCTCCAGAACCGATCGAACATAGGAGAGGGTGTCCCGAACCGCCCCGTGCACCTGAGGCATACAGCGAAAGCTGTAAGGGTCCTGCACCCTGGGACAGGCTTTATGAAATTCCCTTATCTGGCTCCCCCTGGTCAGCTTAACCAAATTCTCAGCCGAAAATTTTTGCCCTTTGTGTTTTCTGACTCTCTGTACGTTCGGATCAAATGCCGTCGGGGTACACAAAGCCGCCTCCAGGCTTAAAGCTCCGGCCATATCGGCAAGCTCCGCCAGCCTTTCCGCCTTCAACAGAGATAACACCCCGATGGCGCTCATCACGCAGGTACCGTTGATTAAAGCCAGTCCCTCCTTGGAGGAGAGCTTAAGTGGTGATATCCCTGCTTTTTTGAAAGCCTTCTTCCCCTCCATCAATCTGCCCTGATAAAAAACCCAACCCTTTCCCATAAGGGGCAGGGCCATGAAGGCTAAGGGTGCCAGATCACCGGATGCACCCACCGAACCCTTCTCCGGAATCATGGGATGCACGTCCTTGTTGATCATCTCCACCAGGGTTTGAATTACCTGAAGTCTGACTCCGGAGAATCCCTTCGCCAGCACGTTTGCCCGAAGCAGCATGATCGCCCTGACCTCATCTTCGGAGAAGACGGGACCGACGGAGAGGGCGTGACTTAAGATTAAATTCTCCTGCAGCTTCTCAATGTCTTTCTTGCTTATCCTCTTGCGGCATAGGATTCCGAAACCGGTATTGATTCCATAAACGGTCTTATCAGCATCAACGATTTTTTCTACATACCTCCTGCATTTTTTTATTTTACTCACCGCTTTCGGATGGATTCTGACCCTGGCTCCGCGGATAGCAACTGTCTCCACATCTTCCAGGGTTAAATTATCACCATCTATTGTAACCTGCTTCATTCGCGTTTTCCTCTTCCTTAGTGTAGCGGAAACCTTCAGGTTTCCAGAATTGAAGGCTGAAACTTTCCGCTACATTTATCCCATTGTATTCCCAACCACTTTAGTGGCGTAAGCTGCAAGCCTTGACTAAAGTCAGTTAGAACAACACATCCGACCTTGTTCGGGCAGGGTTTCAACCATTTACCGAACTACAATCAGTCACCTCTGCAAGTTAAACACCACCATCTTGATATCCGTCATCTCCTCGATGGCAAATTTTAAGCCTTCTCTTCCTATTCCTGATTCCTTTACCCCACCGTATGGCATTTGATCTGCCCGGTATGTGGGAACGTCGTTTACTATGACTCCTCCCACTTTTATCCCTTTCACCGCCTGGAATGCCTTTTCGATGTCGGAAGTATATACGCCCGCTTGCAAGCCGTAGATTGAGTCGTTCACCATTCTGACCGCATCGGAGAAATCGTCGAAGGGGACGAAACAAACCACGGGAGCAAAAATCTCAGTTACCATAACCTTCATGTCCGGTTTCACATTAGTCAGAACCGTAGGGTGATAGAAGTTTTTCTCCCTTTCCCCCCCTATTAAAATCTTCGCTCCACCGGATGATGCCTCATTAACCCAGCTTTCGGCCCTTTTGGCATCCTCCTCTGTAATCATGGGTCCCACGTCCGTTTGAGGATCGAGAGGGTCGCCGAGTTTCAGTGCTTCCGTTCCCTTTAGAAATCTTTGGGTGAATTCATCGAATACCTTCTGATGAACATAAATCCTCTGGACGGATATGCAAACCTGACCGGCATAGGCAAAACTCCCCACGATACAGCGGGGAACGGCTAAGTTTAAATCGGCGGACTCATCTATAATGCAGGCGGAGTTTGATCCCAGCTCCAGGGTCACCTTTTTCAATCCGGACTTCTCCTTTATATCCCTTCCCACCGGCGGGCTGCCGGTGAAGGTGATCATGGAGATGCGCTCGTCGGAAACCAGCCAGTTGCCCACTTTTGAGCCTGACCCGATGATGACGTTCAAGGCACCATCCGGAAGACCGGCTTCGGTCATTATCCGGCCTAACTTCAGGGAGGTAAGCGGGGTGGTGGATGCCGGTTTGAGCACCACGAAACACCCGGCCGCAATCGCCGGCGCCACTTTATGGGCAACCAGATTCAAGGGGAAATTGAACGGGCTTATCGCCCCCACGATTCCCACCGGGAAACGAAGATAAAACCCTATCCTTTTTTCTCCACCAAAGGCAGCATCCATGGGGACGGTCTCCCCATGAATCGACTTTGCCTCCTCGGATGCGAACTTAAAGGTCTGGATCGATCTATCCACCTCCGCTTTGGCATGTTTCCATGCTTTGCCCGCTTCCATGGCAATGATGCGGGTGATTTCGTCTTTCTTCTCTTCAATCTTATATGAGGTTCTCTCCAGGATTTTCGACCTCTCATAAGCGGGCATGTTGGAAATTAAGGAAAATCCGTTCCGAGCCGATTTGACAGCCTCCTCGAAAATCTCCTTATCCGTCAGAGGCACCGAGCCAATCACCTCACCGTTATATTTGTTCGTTACCTGCAGAAGTTCTTTTCCCTCTATCCATTTCCCCCCAATAAGTGTCTTGTATACTTCCGGCATCTTCTACCTTTCTCCTTATTGTATGTAGGCCCTGAATTTCTTGACCAATATAAACTAAAAAACATTCTGGTCAAGAAGGAAATGGTTATCTCCGGGGCTCGTTCTTGGATAAATAATGGAGGGCAGTATCCTCTCCTGTTCTATTTCCCAAATGACCATCAACCGGGGGATAAAAAACGGTTAAAGGAGAAAGAGTACATTCCGGTCTGGTTTCTACCCGACTCCCTCTTTTTCTGCCTTCGGGGGATCAAAACAAATGGTTTTTCTTACTTCAACCAGAACAGGGCTTTGCCAAAAACCTGCATAAGATTGCATCGCTGTTTCTCTCGAAAGGTGAGTCAACTGTCTCATGTGTGCTGCTAAGTGCCTGAAATTTCGAGGGTTAGAGTGAAACACCCTCATCATCCATGTCATTAGTTCAAGGGCATAGATTTTGCTTTTTGATGGGATGAAAATCAAATCCTTCTTCCGAAAGGATCGGGACATGGAAAAGACTCTCAGTATCGGAATAAAAAGAGGGTTTTCAAACGAGAAACTGAAAAGGACCAGGGAACCCAAAGTCAAAAAAGATGACGGTGGCTATCACATCTTCACCGTGAATGAAGGCATAAAGGTCTACTTCGAAGATTTCTACAACTTCCTGGAGCAAATAGAAGAAAGAGCTTTGAATGAATTGAGTGACTTGAGGGAGAAGATGGAGGCATGTGATCCACAGTGCGAAGAGACCCGGGCCTACTACCATGCCAGAAAGATCATAGTTGAGCTGGTCCTGAAAAACGTCTATGGCTACTATGGGGACGACTCCACTCTGGGCGTAATCATGACTCCCTGGTGTTTCGGCACGGTGATATTGGAAAAGATTGAGAATTACAAGGAGCGGCTCAGCCGCGGAGAACTTCCGGACGTGAACCTGCCGGAACGCCCTTATCTGGTTCTAAGATACGTGGACGAGATCTACAAAAAGACCATTCTTGATTTATTCGAACTCCCGCTGGAGGCTTTCAGCATCAAATGGCAATACACCGATCTGGTGAAACGTTTTGCCGGCGTTTTTTCCAACGTTCACTCAAATCTGGAGAACATCCTCTCGTTGATCAAGGAGTATAATCAAGATCTCTCTGATCAACTCACCTGATCCTCCTGGACTATTCTTAACAAGCTCCAATCGAAAGAGGTTCAATTCCCAAGTTTCCTTTTCTTATCTCTCCACCTCAGAAAGAGCAATAAGATCAATTCTCGAATCTGCCTTGATTCTCCATCGAGATAATCCATCTTTCCGGTCAAGGACATAACCGTTTTGTTGGTTTGCCTTGATCTGAACCGTCTAAAAAAAATTGTGAAAATTCTTGACATTGCCGGGGCGGGAGTTTATAATTACTGGACTAAAATCCGAGGGAGAGTTTTTTCTCCTTCGCAAGAACGGAACTAAAACTATAAGGAGAGGAGTTATGAAACGCTCATTTTGTTTTCATTTCCTGCTTTTGCTGGTAATTCTTGTATGGTCATTGGGCTTGACCGCCCATGAGGCGAAGGCGCTGACCGTGGTATCACTGCTCAAGCCGGCTGACTCAACCAAGGTCACTAAAGCTCTTCCGACGTTCAAGTGGAAGGTAACTAAAGGACAAGGCGAAACCCCCACCAGATTCCACATAAAGTTAGCCGATAACCCGGGATTGGTCAATACCATTTGGGAGGATACCACCATAGTCGGGACCAAAGACAGCGTGGTCTATCCTGGCATCACTCCTTTAACCGAGTGGCAGGCTTATTACTGGACCATGCGGGTGGAGGTGCAAAAAGCAGGGGTAACTTATTGGCAGGAGGAGTTCGCTCAAACTTCGACCTTTTTCTATGCCACTGCCGTTGTCATAGAAATCCCCACCGATCTTCCCACCATTCAAGAGGGGATTGTCTGGGCGGCTGCGGGAGATACGGTCCGGGTGAAACAGGGAACCTATTACGAGAATATCAAGTTTAATAAAAAGAACCTGGTCGTCACCAGCGACAGTTTGTTCAAGCAGGGCTCTGTCGACACTACCGTCATCAATCGAACCATAATAGATGGAACCAATATGATCCGGGGTAAAAATAATGGGAGCGTGGTTTTCTTCTCCTCGGAAGTGGACTCAAGCTCCACCTTCAGGGGATTCACGCTTCGCGGAGGAACGGGTACCACCATGGAGATTGGAGGAGACATCAAAAACAGCGGAGGAGGGATATTCTGCGATGAAGGATCAACCCCCACCATCGCTTACAACGTGATCACGGGAAACCAGGTCAACGATGACGGAGGGGGAATCTTTATATACTCGAGTGCACCCAACATCTTCCATAACATCATCACCAACAACTCTGCGATTAATGGTTCGGGAGGGGCCATCGAGTGTTACGGCTCCATAGAGGTGCCGGCATCTGGAAGCCCAAGCCCGGGTAATTGGGAGGGAGAAACCGGACAGAAAGCTTCCCTGGAGAACTCCGGAATGGATGCAAAGATAGAGGAATCTCGTCTGAAGATGAGTGAAGACGATGTAAAGAATTCAATCAATCCCAGAGATGCCACCGACGCCGCTTCCGCTGCCACTCCTCTTTCGGGGGCAGGATCGACAGATAATACCCCGCCCATCCCGGTGTGTGAGAACGATCCGGTATACGGAGACACCGTGGTAGGATTCCTCATCTCCAACGACGATAATTTGCGTCTGGACGCCTGCTCCTCCTA
>CAYOSZ010000112.1:0-7206 GCA_964406715.1 uncultured Ignavibacteria bacterium
AGCACGATGGAGCGCCGCCTGAATCACCGGATAGTTTAGGATCTAATCCGTTCAATATCGTAATTATGCCGCTTTCTCCCGGGATTGGCAACATCCTGTTTCTCCGGATTCATATTGGGGTCTGGCCTGGTGAGAGGGCGAAGAGTGCCATTGCATCTGAACGGAATGAACAATACTTTGGTGGGAGCAGATGAGTGATTCTTCAAAGGACGTTAATCAGAAAATCAAGTTTGATCTGATTGAATCCTTAATTAAAGAGAACAAATTCAAGGAAGCCCTGGCGGAAATCAGAGAGATGGAGGTCCGGAAGGATGTGGATCGACTTTCCCTTCAGTGGGGTTGGCTATCCCATCTGGCATCCAAAGCTCTCCAGGGTTTGGGCCAGGGTAAAGAAGCAGCCGACAGAGCCCAGGAAGCTTCAAAGATATTCCAAAATACTCCTGAGCATGAGAGGTTTGCCCAAATTCAATTCAACCTGGGGATCATATATTCTGATCTGGGGGACTTGAGGAATTCAGAACTGCAGTTTCAGGATGCTGCTTCCACTTACCGGCGGATCGGGGATAAGCGTGGTATTATAAGAACATATAACGAGCTTTCCCGGATTTGCTTCACCAAAGCAAAGCATGATGCAGCTGTTGAATACCTTAATGACGGGGTAGGATATTGCGAGGAGATTAAAGACCAGAAGTTGGCTGCCGCCATGCTTGGCAATCTGGGCACCGTCTATGTAATCACCGACAGGTGGGGGAAAGCCAAACATGAGTTACTCAAGAGCCTCGATCTGAACAAAATATGCAAAAACGAAATCAACTTATGTCGGTCTTATCTCTCGCTGAGCAATGTATCGATTCTGCTTCGAGATCTCGTGCAAGCAGAAGATTATCTAAAGAAGGCATGGCATATCATTTACCACAATAGTTTCGCCCGTGAAGCAGCTATCTCTCACGAATATTCCGGCCAGCTGGCTTTCATTCAGGGTAAGTCCAATGCAGCCTACCAACACTACCTTGAAGCAATCAAATTAGGCGAACAGATTGCTCCAAAGAGCGCCATTATCAGCCAATCATATCGGCTTTTAGCGGAGCTCCAGACGGAAAAAGCCGAATATCAGAAAGCTTTGGTATCCTGCGAAAAATCGCTTAAGGTTTCAAAAGACATCGGAGAAAGAATTGAGGAAGCTGTGGTGTACAGGATCCTGGGGAATCTTTTGGGCCAAAACGGCCGCTCGGCAGAAGAGGTAAGGGAAAATTTCACCCGTGCCACTCGTATGCTGGAGGATATGGGAGTCAAATTTGAACTGGCAAGAACCTATCTGGAAATGAGCAAATCCGACATTTTCGACTCCCGGGAAAAAACCAAATTCCTCGGAAGGGCAGAGGATTTAGCTTCTCAACTGGACTCCCCCTATTATCTGGCGAAGGTTCATACCCGCTTTGCTGAACTATTCATGCAAAATGATAGGTTGGCTGAAGCACAGGATTTCGTCGATAAAGCCAAATGCATCTTTGAACAATTGGGCGAAAAAGCAGACATAAAGTCGCTTTTGGCCCTGGAGAAGAGGATCGAAACCACTCATCCCCAGAGCCCACCCACCTACGTGAATTCTTCTGATGACTACTCCCTTGAAGACATCGTCACTCAGGACAGGGTAACCCTCGATATATTGGAGAGCATCCGACAGATAATGGATTTGGACGTAACTATCCTGCTGGAGGGCGAGACCGGAACGGGGAAGGATCTTCTGGCTAAGGTGATACACCATAACAGCAATCGCAGAGATAACAAGTTTGTGGTGGTTAATTGTGCTGCTCTGCCAGAAGCTCTTTTCGAAAGCGAGCTTTTCGGTCATAAAAAAGGATCTTTCACCGGAGCCGTCTCCGACAAGAAGGGGCTTTTAGATGAGGCGGTCGGAGGTACCCTGTATTTGGATGAGATCGCCGAGGTTCCTCCTCCCATTCAGGTTAAGCTTTTAAGAGCCATAGAGGAAAAGGAGATCACCCGCATAGGTGAGGTGAAGCCCAAGAAGGTGGATTTCAGGGTAATTACCGCCACCAATAAAAACTTAGATGAACTGGTACAGGAGGGGAAGTTCCGCAGCGACCTGTTTTATCGTTTGAATGTGATGAGATTCAAGCTTCCCCCCTTGAGAAAAAGGAAAGAAGATATCCCCCTTCTGGTGGAACACTTTCTGAAAGAGTATTTTGTTAAGGGCTTGGGGCAGGATTCCGTAACCGTTGACCGCCCTGCCTCGTCGTCGGTTCCAACCATTGATCCCAGGATAATGGAGCTTTTTCTAAACCACCATTGGCCCGGAAACATAAGAGAGCTGGAAAACGAGGTCAAAAGACTGCTGATCTGCTCAAGAGGCGAGTCAAAGATCTCCTTTGGCCTCTTGTCCGGAAACCTGGAGAAATTCAACGGGCAGTCCACTCCCGACTCTCTTATGGGCCAGGTGGCCAAATATGAGAAGGAGCAGATAGAAAAAGCTTTAGCTAAGGTCAACGGGATCAAAACCCAGGCTGCCCGGCTATTGAACATCGACGAAGGTTCGCTCAGATATAAGATGAAGAAACTGGGCATTAGTCCCCCCCAGCAGGAAGCGTAGATAATCCCCCTTTCATCGTTACCCTTTACAAACTTAATGGATTGCCTTATAATGACCGGCACAGTTCATTTCACTGCAAGCCAAAGGACAAACGATCTCATATCTCCTGAGTAATCGCTGCCACCCACCCTCGGGCGACCACAGAGGACCTCATACCTTCCGTATCCGAAAAAGAATGAACACAGAGATCTATTGCGGGTAGGGATTAAAACCCCTGCCCGAACTGAAAGATCGTCCCTTCTCCCCTTTGGGGAGAAGGTTAGGATGAGGGGGAAAGAAGAGGCAAGAAAACAAATGCCCCCTCACCTTATTCCTCTCCCCGAAGGGGAGAGGAGAAACACAAAGCGCACTCTGAAGAGTACGGCTACATTTTCAATCCCCCTCTCCACTAAATTACAAAAACGAGATTCTTCGGCTGACGCCTCAGAATGACATCATCAGACGATTTTGCTTGCCCCCCCGGCGCATACAAATTAAAAGCCCCTCGCCGGAAGCGGGGGGCTTTCAATTCTTTTCCTAGTGTATCTGCCTGTTTTTGGCAAATCTACTTAAAACTCTGCTGACAGCGAGATGCGGTGGTTCTCGTTCAAGAAGTCCACCTTCTCGGTCACGTAAGCGTAATCGAATCTGAACTTGGAGACCTTCAGTCCTACTCCGATGGCGAAGTCTCCATCGTTCAAGCCGGACATAAGGGCGGCACCCCAATTTTCGGCAAACTCCCAGAAGTACTCAGCGCCCAAATGGAAGGTCTCGTCCTTTCTGTCTTTGGTCTTGCCGTAGTCGATGGGGATGCACAGCGAATGATCATCTCCCAGAGGATATATGGCCAGTCCCGCCCGCATTGTGGTGGGAACCGTCCAATCATCCACCTGGGTGCCGATATCCTGGACCATCAAGCCCAGCGATACCCTGGGATCGATCACGAACTTGATGCCGGCGTCTCCACCTATTCCGGTCTTGCTGTAGTCGTCGATCTCTTGCTGGACCACCTTGAAGCTGAAGCCGAACGAGAACATCTTTTCCTTGAACTCGTTCTTAAACGCCCAGGAGATCAAGAACACGTTGTTCATGTCCTTGAAGGTGCCCAGATGGGTGCCACCGGAGTTGTATTTGGGTATCTCGTCGATACCAGAATTCAACCAGGATATGCCGAAGGTCCCGTAATTGGTAACCTGAGACGGAGTCCAGCCGAATCCGAAATAATTGAAGCTTCGGTCGGCAGTCATCTCGGCGGCATACATTCCGGTGAAGCTGACGCATTCGATATCCGCCAGTCCCGCCGGGTTCCAGTAGCCAGCCGTAGCGTCGTGAGCCTCAGCCACGTGCGCACCTCCCATGGCCAGCGCTCTGGCACCCACTCCCATCCTCAGCATGGGGAGCATGTGGTTGTCGTCGGCCCAGGCTCCGGAGATGCACAACACTGACAGCAGGCAAAAGACCACTAGGAATTTTGCTGTTTTGCTAACCATTTTCAATCGTCTCCTTTCCCTTTCTGAGATTAACAAAGTTTCTATTTACTTAAGGGTGGGCCCCCTTACGGGGACCCACCCGTTGAAACTTTATTTATCCTCTTTTAGCACAGTGATCTGAATCACTGCTGTCTTGGATCCACCATTGGTGTCTCTGGCAAGGATGTAACACAGATAGGTTCCGTTAGCTACCGCAGTTCCATCATCCGTGGAGCCGTCCCAAGAGAGCAAGGAGCTTGATCCGGTCCATTGATCCTTCTGCAACTCCTTGACAAACTCACCAGCGAAGTCATAGATCTTCACGGTCAGATAACAACTCTGGCTCAAACCCGGATCTATGTGGGTGGCGTGATCTATTCTGGGGTCGAACGGGTTGGGATAGTTGTGCGGATTATCCAGAATAACGACACCAACCTGTGTCTCGAAGGTTCTTGTAGCCAAGTTGCAACCGGTCATATCGTTGACTCGGATCTCAACCTCTACTCCACTTTCCTCAGGCTTGTACATGAGCTTGCCTGTGGTGGTATCGAGATTGACATACTCAGCCATGCATTCCAGGCCCGCACAGGTCAAAACACCATCCTCATAGAACTCCAGGGTTGACCAATCCACACCGGATCGCGCATCGGTGATGGTAATCTCTATGGGTCTATCATCCGTTTTGCCAACGCTGATGGAAGGAGCATAAGCATCCACCACGAAACTGCACCGTCTATACTTGCCATAGTTGCCATTGAGGTCATAAGGTCCGTCACCGGTGTAGCTGGTGCCGGAGAAGACATAGACTTCAACTTCGTTGCCGTCGCTGCAATCCAGATGGCATCCGCTTAAGGTCACCTTTCCGGTCTCGGTGTCGATGTAGTCGGTCAAATCCTCAGCCCAGAACAGGCACTCCTCATTGCATCCGTAAATCCGGGCATTCACCGTGGTCCAATCCACTCCGGCCGGGTCGGTCACCCAGAACGTCAAAGTCGGGTTCTTGCACAGGTAACCATCGTAGAACACGACCTTGGGACCCTCGCAGTCGGAAGGCAGATCGAAGCTGTACACGGTTTCGTTGCCCAGATTATCGGTAGCCACCACGTCCACGCGCTCAACCCCGGTAGCCGGTGCGTACCACCAGTACATGGGATTGTGCGTATCCTGCCAAACTCCGCCTTCGGTTACCAGGCTGCTGTCCTCGAACACCTCCACAGAGAGCAGACCCGACAGGTCGTCCGTGATCTTGAACTGCAGGTTGTCATCGCAGTAATCGTCACCGACGAAGCTGATGCTCGGACCGTCGGCATCCACGGTGAAGTACTGCCAGAACACGTTGGTGCAGTTGCCCACGCAGTCGGATATTCCGCACTTATAATAGTAGTACTGCGGGTAGGCGCATTCGTTACACAGGCAATTCGGGCCGCCGTAGACGTAAACGTGCAGGTAGCCTCCATAGTACTCGAAGGTGCCTTTCACGCACACGGTGTAATCGTCGATCCACTTCAACTGAGCAGGACCCAGAGTGCCGATGTAACTGTGCTGGTTCGGATCCGGGCTGCTGGTTTCGTCACCCCAGATGTCGATATATATGGAGTTCTTGTCCACGCCCGACTTGGCATCGTCGAAGGTGATGCAGAAGTAGGGATTCTCACCCACGTAAGCACCCACGCTGTCGGCAAACTCAACCGTCGGCGGTGTGGCATCCACCTTGAACTCCCAGGTCTGCTCACAGTACTGGCGGTTCCAGTTCTCCGCGCTAACCTTGGCGATATAAGAGTCGTCCTCGGGCAGCGGATCTGCGGGCAGACAGGAGTAGTAGTTCCAGTTGCCGCTGTAGTGGTGCAGGTAGCAGTTGGGGCAAGGATCCTGATATTGTTCCTGATAATAGAAGGTCTGGTAGTACAGCGAGTCGTTCCAGCCCACACCCAGGATTCCGGAGACCTCGTCGTATCCACCGCAGTTGTACTGTCCGAAGCCCTTGGCCCACCTGTCGCACCAATCGTAGGCGTCTCCCCTATAGATGGTGATGTACGGCTTATCTGGCTTCTGCAGCTCGAACTTGATGGTGGGCTTCTTCACATTGTCGGTGCCCTGGACATTGTCGGTGATCAGGGTCTTGAACCTGGGCATGCCGTTGGTGTATCCGTCGCAGTACGGCTCGATATCCAGCATGTCCACCACGATGGTACCCTCGCACTCACGCTCCAGCAGCTGTATCACCACGAACGGACCCTTCAGGCAGGTGGTGGCGAATTCGACGGTATGAGCTTCGACGTCGAATCCTTCCACCGTTGCCGGATAGTAGATGTTATCGAAGCAGTACTCGCCGTTGTCACAATCCCACCAGGCCACTGCCAGGTGCTCCGCTTCAGTGTCCACGGTCTGGTCGTAGCACATCTTGATCTTGGCGTATTTGCCGTCGTTGAAGCAGCAATCACCATTGTCCTGAGTGCCCGCTCCGGCAGCAGGGATCCCCTGGTCGCCGAAGTACGGACTCATCCATCCGCAACAATAGTAGCAGTCGGTGAAGGAGATGTAAGTAGCGAAGCCGTTATCGTCTCCGATGGGCAGGATATCCGGTTGATAAACCGGTGCCCATTCCATATAAGTGGGCCCCACCCAGACGTATCGGGCATTCGGACCAGAGCAGTCGATGGCGCCGTCCGGAATGGTGAGACTTACGCATCCGTCCAGATAGGTGCCGTGGGTTCCCAGATCGCACTTCACCTTGACCACCTCAAAGACGCCGGTGCCCAGATAGGTCACCTTGTCCACTCCGGTCATGGGTGGAGGAGAAACCTGAATGGTAACCGAGCTGAAGAACTCAGCCGATCCGCCGTCATCGATGGCGCGAGCATAGAAGGAACCAGCAAATTCATCGGAATTCTGCAGGTGTTCCTGCATCTCCACGCATTCGTATGAATAACCGCTGCTGATGTAGCGTGCCAGCATAAACGGCTCTCCGCTCTGAACGGTTTGAACCACCACGCCGTGCATGCCTCCCACACACCAGTTTTTCAGGAAGCTCATGGCTCCCATGAAATTCTCAGGGCTGTATGGTGTCAGGACGCCGTCGTTTATATGGATGTAAGCAATCGGCGCCATGTCGTCATCCTGGTTGGAGCAGGTGTCGTGAGAGATAACCCT
>CAYOSZ010000113.1:0-7185 GCA_964406715.1 uncultured Ignavibacteria bacterium
CATAGTCTCCGGCAGAATAGTGGATGGTGGCTACATTGAACAGCACATCCACGTTTTTCGGATCTTTTTCTAAGACCTTAGCATATTCCTTAAGAGCTTCATCTCCTCTTCCCACATAGAACAGAACGTCCGCATAACTTCTCAATATCTGCGCATCATCCGGGGCCAGATCTAAACCGGCTTTCAAAACCGCGATGGCTTGTTCATATTCTCCCTTCACCCGATAGGTGTCTCCATAAAGCCAGAATGCCCTCACATCGGAGGGATTAATTATAGTGCAGGTTTCAAAACTCTCCAGAGCCGCATCGAAATCCTGCTCCTTGTAAGCGCTCACTCCCTGATTGTACACCTGGGTCCATTTCTCCTGCTTCATCTCATTAAGCTCGTCCTTCCACTTGGCTTTTTTGTCTCCCTGCAGGCTCTCCGCCATGGCGAACTGTTCCCCCATACCCCTGGAGTTCTTGGTGTGATAATAAGCCTTTCCCAACAGGAAATGCATTTCCGCATCATCGGGAAAAAACTGAAGTCCTTCCTCAAGTATCGCCACCGCGCTATCATACATTCGATACTCTTCCTTAAGATGTATCTTACCGGTCATTTTATATGTGCCGGAAGGGAATCGGGGCTTTTTGGATTTTTCTCCTTGCACCGCACTTCCCACCAGAGCTATAAGAACAGCCAGAAGGATGATTCTTAAGGCTTTCATTTAGTACTCCTTATATTGAGGGTTTTGATATCTCTTTTTCAATCCTTCAATATTATACGGGTTTTTGAATCGCTCCTTGGATTTCCCAATGGTTTTTTTCCAGACTCTCCACCCGGCATGAAGGTTTTGCTGCCCTTTAGGATTTTCTCCGAGCCAAACTCTGTCAGACAGCTATGGATGGGGCGTGCGGAACAACTTTCTACCACCAGGACCATACTTCCACCCTCAGATAACGAACTATTCTTCTGGTAAGAAGAGATACCAATCTCCTCTTACCGCAATATACCTTGGCATGTCCGGTCATGCCCGGTTTTAAAAGATAATCTTTGTTTTCGATTTTGCAGGTTACCGGGAAGATTTTTTTGGAGCCCTCAAGCTCTGCTTTCTGCGAGATCTTTGCCACCCTTGCCCAGAAAGTCATGGAGGGATAGCTTCTGACCTTCAGTTTAACCGGAAGTCCCTCCCTTAATACGTCGAAATCCTTCTCCGACACCCTGATCAGAACCCGCATGGTATCCAGGTTGGCAATGCTCAGAAGATTATCCCCCGAGCTTAAGGAGGTGACCACTCCCCGGATGGGGCTTTTTATCTGGGAGGCGGTGATTTGGCTCTCCTGAAACTCGGCTTTGGCTTTCAGCTTCCTTATCTCTGCCTGGGCCATGGAGAGCTCCTCCGGCCTGGCTCCGTTTTCCATGATCTTCAGCTCGTTTCTGGTAATCTTTTGCTGGTTGGATAGTACCGAGTGTTCCGTCTGCATCTTTTCCAACTCTTGATTGCTTATCAGATTCTTTTGATGCATATCGGAGAGTCGGGAAAGCTCCTTTTCTTTAAGCTTAAGCTCGCTTTGAATCTGAGTTAGCCGGTCCTTTGCCTGCTGGATGGCTTCCTCTCTGGCACCTTTTTGAAGGAGGGCATAATATTCTTCCGCCTTTGTCAAAGCTTCACTGGTCTGGGTTAATTCGGATAGATAGGAGGGGGAGGAAAGCTCTGCTACCGTCTGCTGTGCCTCCACCTGCTGCCCTTCCTTTACCTTTGTCACCAGAGTCAAGCTGGCGTATTCGTTAGCAGAAAGTCTGAGCAAATCCACCGATTTCTTCTCCCCGCTTCCCCCCAGGAAAAGCTCTTTGGTTACGGTTCCGTCGATAGAATTCTTTAACGCAAAATGTTCCAAAGCATTAATCTCACAGGGGCTCCCGATTTTCAACTCCATCTTCACCAGGGACAAGACCAACACCAAAGCCACGATTATGGTCGAATAGATTATTATCCTTCTGGGTCGCATGAGTTCTTTCCTTTTCATGAAAAGAAGTTGAAATGTTCCCGCCAAAAAGACCTTGGCGGGACGCTTAAAAATAAGAAATATCAAAACCAAAAACAAGATAAATCCGACCCCGCCCATTTGCGAGACAAAAAATTGCTCCACTTTGATTAGAATAAAGGAAAGCAGAAAAGCCGAATACAGAATAGAGAGGACACCGTACCGTAGGTATATCTTCTTCGCCCGGGGGGTAACTTCGATTTTTAAGCCGGTCTGCCCGAGGAGCCATCTCTTGAAAAAAGCGGAGATGTATTCGAATGCCTTTTTTCTTAAATTGGGGATCTCCAGATAATCGGTTAAAAGGTAATACCCATCCAGCTTTATCAGGGGATTGAAGTTAAAAAGGACGGTTATCCCGGAGGTGACGACCACCACGAAAAGGAAACCGGAAAGCCAGGTGTCTAAAGCGGTGATCCTCCACAGGATGGTGGCAACCGCCCACACGAATACCTGGCAGTAGGCTCCGGCAAAGGTAACCCAAATCCTTTTTGACTTCTCCTTGAAAAGGTAGGTATCACTCACATTGCAGAAAAAACATGGCTGGAAGTAAAGCAACAAAAAGCCCATTTCGTGCACCTCTCCCCCGAAGTATTTGCAGGTCAAGGCGTGGGCGAACTCGTGCAGGATCACCACCAGAAATATGGCTATCCAGACACTGAAGATGGTGCCGATTTTGAAGATTCCCCGAAAGCTATACCCCAAATCACCCCAGTTGGAGATGGTGACGATCAAGGCCAAAAAGATTACCAGCAGAGAAAGAACAAGAAAGTAGGGAGTGAAAAGAAATCTGGCATATCTTATCATCCTGTTCAGAAGGCGATCCGGATCGAATCCTTTGAGCTTTATGAAAAGAAGCTTTGCCGGAAAGGTTCTCCTCTGATATTGCAGCCGGGCAAGTTCTCTTTCGGATAGGTCGCTTTCCAGAAAACCCAGGCTTTCCAAACGCTGGACGAACTTATTAAGGGTATCTAAGGGGAGTTGAATATCAAACTGCTCTTGAAATCTGGAAGCTATCTGCTCGGTCCGGGTTTCTCCGTTTAGATTTTGAGTGATGAAACGTTCGAACTCTTTTATCCGGAAGAACCTCCGGGTGATGGGGTCCTTTATCACATAGTAGGTATCCCCTTCAAACTCCTGCCGGCTTACGATCAGATCATCCCGGAATTTTGGATGTTTTTCTTGCATTAAACTTCACCATGTGACAGACTGATAAAATTTGCGGGAGGCCGCCTTTCCTCTGATAATTTAGCATGTTTTAGGAAATCAGGCAAGGCAAATTTTGTGGCCTTCCTTTCAGAGCTTTTCCCAAGTGGGCATGCCGTATTATCTTATCTGAGCCAGGATGGTTTTATCAAGCTGATTGAGTTCAGTATGGGAAGATTCCCATCCCCTGTTGAAATTTACCAATTAATTGAAATGAAGATTGAAAGGGATTAAGGTCGATTGGTTGGTTGCAAAGGTGTGTTCCATGAAGCTTAACGATTTAATTAAGATAGACTTAAGCTTTAAATGATACCCCGGAACCCCAGTTATTGTTGGATGGCATGTTTGTTGCTCAATTGGTTTATGTAGTTAAAGGGGAATTCAAGACAAAAGGGCTGATTCTGACCATAATCAGGGGTGAGCATCTGAAGATCGAAGATAACCCAGGCAGGACCCAGATAAAGATGTAGAAGTGGATGGTCGAACTTAAGGAGTGGAATCATGTTAAAGAAAAATCAATCCGGATTCACCATAATCGAACTGATGATCGTGGTGGTCCTGATAGGGATTTTCGCCAGCTTGACCTTGGCGAATCTATCCAGCCATTCAGACAAGCTTAAGTTGAAATCACAAGCCCGGGATGTCCTGTCCAACTTGAGGCTGGCTCGTTCTCTGGCCGTTTCAAACAGAGCCCCACACGGGGTCTTTTTTGACTCCAACAACAGAAGATTCATTCTTTTTCAGGACAAAGTAAACCTGACTGACAACACTTATGACGTGGGAGACTCTTTGATCTACTCAGAGGACCTGAAAACCGTGGTGGGATATGATGCCTGTAGTTTTCCCAACAACACCGTGGTCTTTAAAGCGGATGGCTCGGCTTCTTCCTCCGGAAGCATAGGATTATCCAGCTTAACTACCGAATGGAGTCTGCTTGTGGACGTGCTGGCCAGCACCGGCAGGGTACGGCTGACTCAGAGCTAAGAAGAACACGTTAGCCGGAATCCTATTTCGATTCCTCCCGCCTGAGGTGGGGAAAATCAAGAACATAACCCTTGTTTTATCAACCATATAGTATTCTTCTGGAATCACGTTGAATTAAAAACCTAACCCTGTCTCTTGATCTCTCTGGAGGATATGGGGAGGGTAGAAGATTATTGAATCCCCTTGAATGATGAAGATGCTTTAGTATACCTTTATTGTCCTGTATTACCGGAAAAAATAAGAAAATATGGCATTTTTTCCTTGACAAGAAAGAGATATATTGTATATTGTAATTGAAAAGAGCCAAAGTAGCAAAGTAATTGGAAAAGTAGTAGGTTTACCCCTTCAATAGAAAAGGCAGACTTAACAGAAATTAAGGAATTTCTGGTTAAGAAGAGTCTGTCTCTTTTTATATGTTCCTATCCCATCTCAAGCTAAGTTGTTAAAAACCAAAGTGAGAATAGGTGGGAATAAATCTTAAAGACACTCAATTTTGACCGATATAGTTGAAAGGAGGATTTATCGAGTATAACATTTGAGCAATTGCTATCTATTGCTCTTAGGCTCTTTTGAGGGGGAGTTCAATGTGAGAAAGAGATAGCAACTAAGTGTTTCACAGGAGGATTTAAAATGAAAAGCAAAACCAAGGTTTTATTCATCTTCGTGATTGCTGTAACGTTTTTATTGGGAACTTCTTATTTGTTTCTGGCACAACAGGCACAAACCGGTAAATCAAAGACTTTTCCGGTATCGACTGAAGCTTACCAAACAGTTCAAAAGCCGATAGTGGCAGAGTCGCCTGCTGGTCCGCCCCAGGAACCGGTGAAGACTGATCAACTGGTTTTAACTAAACCCGGTTTTGAGAAAGAGCCCATCCACATCGAATCCGATGTGCCTCTGTATGAGGGACCCACAAAGGCAACCGGCGATGACTGCTCCGCTCCGATAGGAGTGAGCCTGCCAGGTGACATGCCTTATAGTGATCTGAGCCAGACCACCTGCGGCAGAATGAACGACTATGATGTCGCATACGATGAGACCTGCTTATACTATTATGATAGCGGTGAGGACATCATATACGAGGTAAGCGTGACCTCGGCTGTGGATGTGGACATCACCATGGATCCAAAAGCGACCACCTATTCCGGAATCGCTATTGACTATGAGTGTCCGCCGGATGCTGAATGCATTGCCTATGCCTATGGTTCCAGCGCCTCTCCAAAGATCCTTCCCGGAGTTCACCTTGAGCCGGGCACCTACTACATCATGATTGATACCTGGGCCAGCCCGGATTGCATAGAGGACTTCGACCTGACCATCACCGCAGCTGCCGGTCCCCCGCCCAATGACGACTGCGCGGATGCCGAAGCAGTGGGTGACGTGACCGACCTGGCCTTCTCCACCAGCTTTGCTACGACCGATGGTGGGGGAAGCTGCACGGATGGACCCAACATCTGGTACTGCTACACTGCCACCTGCACGGGCAATGCCACAGTCAGCCTGTGTGGTTCTTCCTACGACACCAAGCTGGCCGTGTACGAGGGCTGCACCTGTGACCCGCTGGGCACCGAGATCGAGTGCAATGACGATTTCTGCGGCGCGCAGTCGGAGATCACCTTCTCCGCCACGGCGGGCAGCCAGTACTTAATCGAGGTGGGTGGTTACAGCTCCAATACCGGTGATGGCATTCTTAACATCACCTGCGTTAGTGCCGATGCGGGCGCCTGTTGCAATGACCTTGACCCGTACGACTGCCAGATGTTGATCGAGTCAGAGTGCCTTGCCCTGGGGGATCATACCTTCATGGGTCTGGGCACGGACTGCGGTCCGCCCAACCCCTGCCCCCAGCCGGCTCCACCAAACGACGACTGTGAGAATGCCATAACCATTTATCCTCCGGATTGTCCTGCCGTGCAAACCGTATACGGGACAACGGTTGGAGCCACGGTCGATTGCCCTGGAGTGTTGGATTGGGAAGCCGTGTGGTACGTGTTTGAGCTCACTTATGATTGCAACAACGTGATTATCGACTACTGCCCCACCAATAGCCCCGACGTATACACGCGCGGTGTGGTGATGTATGATGAGTGCCCGGCAGACTGCCCCAACTATATTCTTAACTCGGGTTACTCATGGGTGACTTGTACCTCCGGATACACCGATCTCAACTTGTGGTGGTATGGTCTCCCACCCGGCACTTACTACCTGCCAGTGTACGTGACTGACGAACCCGGCAACCCGCTGGCTTTTGGTTTCGACATCTGCGTCGAGGAATGTGAAATTGCGGGTAATGACAACTGTGCGGATGCCGAGCCTATCAGTGACGTGACTGACCAGCCTTTCTCCACCATCGGCATGACCTTCGATGGCGGCGGCACCTGCATGACCTCGCCTAACATCTGGTACTGTTACACTGCCACCTGTGACGGCAACGTCACCGTAAGCCTGTGCGGTTCTTCCTACGATACCAAGCTGGCCGTGTATGAGGGCTGCACTTGCGATCCATTAGGCGCTGAGATTGAGTGCAATGACGACTACTGCGGTGTGCAGTCGGAGATCACTTTCACCGGCGCGGTTATGGGTAATCAATACTTGATAGAGGTTGGTGGTTACAGCTCCAATACCGGTGACGGCGTATTGACCATCAGTTGCGTTGAACCCGGTGAACCGCCAGAGAACGACGAATGCACCGGCGCCCCGATTATCAACACCTTCCCGACAGAAGTGTACGGAACCACCATAGACGCCACCATCGACTGTCCGGGTGTGTTGGATTGGAATGCCGTGTGGTACCAGTTCGATCTGCCTTATGACTGCAACAACCTGTCCGTCGACTACTGCTTCTCGGAAGAAGATATAGCCACCGTCGGTATCGTGATATATGACGAGTGTCCACCGGACTGCCCTGGATACATGATTGCCACCGGCTACCAATTTGTGGATTGTCCTAACGGAAGCCACAACCCGCAAATGT
>CAYOSZ010000114.1:0-7111 GCA_964406715.1 uncultured Ignavibacteria bacterium
TGATGCCCAGATCGGTTATCCTGACCCATTTTATGCTGCTATCCCATCGACGTTCCGGTCTCCTCAGCGTCAGGACGTAAATCCCTTCCCTTTGGTCATCCAGATATTCGCGCATGTCCACAGTGGTTGTTACCTTGGCATTGCGCTTCGTTTCGATTTCGATCTCCTTTCGCCCGACGTGCTTGCCCAGAAAACCGTGTCTGAACCATCTGCTGTGCATGTTGTTGGTGTTGATGAAATACACCAGGTTGTTTATGAAGATCTTATCGACGCTTAACTCAAGCTTTTCGACGTTTATGGTTTCGATACCCACCTTCATATTGCCCCTCCCGGGCAGAAATATCCCCTGGGTTACGAAATCGAAGTAAGGCTCTATTTCCCGCATCTCCAGGGCGGTGGAGAATTCGTGTTCCAGTTGGGTACCATTGAGTGCGAGAAATCCTTTCTTCAAGGTTACCACGTAGATTTCCTCTGGTGAGAATTCCCCGCGGATATGGAGATAACGGTGCTTTCTTTCCAGCTGGAAGCTGATCTCCGGCTCGATCTGGATGAAATCCCTTACCGCGGCGATGGCCACGGGGGTGGAGAACTTCACCGTTATCCAGTTGGCATCCCCGGAGCGCTCCGGGTAAGCCCCTTCCACCACCAGTCTTGTTCTGGCGGGCATGGAAAATGTGATGTCGTAGTCGTCAAACAGAGTAAGCATGCCATCCCGGGGCTTCAGGCTCTTGTCGACGTGCAGTCGTATCTTCCTGTCGGTATCTTCCAGAGACATGGGCTCGCTCACAGCGGTGAGGATGTTAGAGGGCGTCTCCTGTTCGATCTCATAGTTGATGTAATCACCCTTTTCGAATCTGATTTTGAGCTTATCCTTCAAATCCACAGGGGAGATTTCATAATTGAACTCAAGCGCCACATAGAGCTTAGCCGTTCCCGGCTTCATCTCGTCGATTCTGTGATCGTGGGTGTAGCCCTCCACCCTGATTCTTTCGGTGTGAAATTCAAATGTCCTTTTCCCGGAAAGACGCTTGTCTTTTACCCGGATTATTGACGGGGATACCTTCAGGCTGTACTCTGTGGAGGGGCGTAATTGCTCTTCGGGATAGAATCGTAGCTCGTTTTGGGAAATCCACTTGCACGTTCCCTCCAGGGGAGGATCGATCTTCAGGAAATCGCAGTCCATCCAGACGTCCACGCTCTCCGGGGAGGTTAGGTTGTCGGAGAAGGTGATGGTGAAATTGGTCTTGCCGGGAACTTCACCTTCCGGGGAGAACCTTTTGATGGTGATCTGGGGTTTGAACCAGTTACACCCGGCACACAGGAAGATTAACACCACCAACGTCAATACGCACGGCAACAGCCTTCGTGCTGATCTGGTAAACATCTTTGCCTCCTCTGGAATCTTGAGATTCCTTTTCTGCCGTTTAGAAGGTAAGATCAATTACGTTTTAGCACAATTTAAGTCCTTAGGTGGACGATCGGTTTGGTTAAGCGAATCGCTTTGATATGCCGGATTAGATTTCCAATGCTCTGCAGAAATCGAGACTCCGGCTCCCGGTTTGACGATCGAGATTTGGACTGAATCATCAATACAATATAGCCCGATGAATTCGGGATAGCAATCAGAAGTTATCGAAAAAGGGAGAAGAAACAGATAATATCTTACTGCAGATTTCCTGTTGTGTCAGGTTTCAATCATACAACGCCAAAAGCGTAACTTGACACACATATAAAATTAGGAAAATGGAGAAAGTATGAATCTGTCAGATCACATCCGCTAAGGCGGGCAAGAACTGAAAGAACAAAAAAGAATCAGAAGCTATGCACCAACATAAACACCAGAAGAAACAGCACTTCATACCGCAACAGTCTGATCCTCCGGAATCTTAACCTCTCTTAAGTACTTTGCAGCATCCTCAGGAGAGACCACATTGATGTAAATGCTGGTTCCCATCTCAAATCCTGCCGGGGTGGTCAGGCGGGGGACTATTTCCAAATGCCAGTGGAAATTGTCCAGCATGTCGGAGTCGCACGGAGCGGTCAACAACGTGTAATTGTAAGGTGGGTCCGAAAGGCAATGATAAAGCCGCAGCAACGTTTCTTTCAGGATCTGTGCGAACTCCGTCACTTCGAACCGGGACATCTTGGCAAAGCAGGACCGGTGAGTCTTGGGGATTATCCAGGTTTCGAACGGTGAGCGCGAGGCAAACGGAGCACAGGCGATGAAACCACCGTTTTCCATGATCATGCGCTCCTGGGAAACGGTCTCTTGTTCGATGATGTGGCAGTAAACACATTTGTCTCGATACTCCAGGTATTGTTCCACCCCTTTGATTTTCCCCCACACTTTCTGCGGAATTACCGGTGTGGCTACGATCTGGGAATGCGGATGAGCCAGGGAACACCCTGCTTCCTCCCTGTAGTTTTTGAAGACCAAAATGTATTTCAGACGCGGGTCTTTGCGGAGAGAGTTGTAGCGATCGCAATAGGCCCAGATTACTTCCTCCACCTCTTTTGGTTCCATATGAGCAATCGACTTCCCGTGATCGGCGGTCTCCACAACCACCTCATGGGCGCCCACCCCATTCATCATATCGTAAATGTCCACGTCCTTTCGATTAAGCTGACCGTTCCTGTCCAAAGCGGAGAACTTGTTGGGAGTGACCCTAACTCTCCAACCGGCTTGATCCGGATTGGTTCCGCGTTCGCGATAGGCCAACACCTCAGGAGGAGTAAGTGATTCGTTCCCCGGGCAGAAGGGACAGCTGGCATCATAGTGTGGAACCGGCTGCATTCTGTTTTTCTGATTGAAATCCGAGGGTCGTTTAGCTCTCTCTTTAGCTACAATGACCCACTCTCTGGTTATTATGTCTTTTCTCAACTCTGGCATATCAACCCCCCCCCTTTGAGCAGTTCCCACGTCCCCTGTTTTCAAAGAATCGACCGAAAATGGATACTACTTCACTAATTTTCTGTTGTATCAGGTCTTGCTCATGGCTTGCCATGAGTGTTACCTGGCACATGCAAGATTCTGCAAATGGAGAAAGTTTGAATCTGTCAGGTCAAACCGCCAAGGTTACACAAGTATGAGCGGGCAAGACATGACAGAATAAAAGGATTTTGGACCTACTCGGGCGGGAATTCTTCCAATATCTTCTTAACCGTCTCGGTGATCTGTTCCTCCACCTGGTCGGGTGATTCCAGTGCGCCCACGGCCCATCCCCGCCAGATCAGCTGCTTAAGCTGAGGATCCACGAAATCCAAAATCAGCGTGCCCTCCTTGTATTTGTGCACCTCGAGGTGCCTGTGCCCCCATCTGCCCCGTGGTCCGTAGACGTAGCCATAGTCGGTTACATTCACTTTATCCTTAGCTCCGGCATGAATGGCGATCATAAAGTTAGGTTTCCCCTCGGTGTTCTTAACATAGCCTTTGGCGATTAGTTCATTTTCGATGGCGGTTTTGATGCGTTCAACCATGAAGGGATTCAGAATTTGCCTGCCCGGAGCCCTGGGTCCGGGTTTGGGCAGCCAATCAAAGGTCCTGTACCGGGCAAAGTTTGTGTCCTGATCATAGTCGGTTCTGATGGTCATTGACGAACAACCGACGATTCCGACCAGGATTCCCACAAGAACCAAAACGCTTGAAGTTCGCATGTCCCCTCCTGCGAAGATTGATTTGCGGAGATCTTTATGGGATGAGCCTTGCCAGCTTGCTGCTGATAGTCAGTTATATGTCTATATTGATACGATATCGACCATTGTAACACTCAGTTGAATCCGGTGATTCTTGTGTTCTCTTTAGTTTCATCCTGAGACTTAATCATCCCTGGCCGGGTTCCCTGTAATATTGCATTGCCTCCGGTATCAACTCTTTGAGGTTTTTGATTCTGGACTCGTCGGAGGGATGGGTGCTCAAAAATTCCGGCGGCGCCTGTCCCTGCTTCATCTTTGCCATTCTCTCCCAGAACTGGACCGCGTTGTTAGGATCGTATCCAGCCATAGCCATGAAGATCAAACCCAGATGATCCGCCTCGCTTTCATGAAGTCGGCTGAAGGGAAGAAGCACTCCCAGCTGAGCGCCGACGCCAAAAGCCGTCATCCAGAGCTGCTGAGTCTTCTCCGGTTCCTCTTCCAGGGCTTTGGAAAGCGCCATGCCCCCCAGCTGAGCCATCAGCATCTGGCTCATTCGTTCATTTCCGTGTTCGGCAATGGCGTGGGCAATCTCGTGTCCCATGACCACCGCCAGACCATTCTCATCCTGGGTGACGGGCAGGATTCCGGTATAGATCACCACCTTACCCCCAGGCATGCACCAGGCGTTCACCTCTTCGCTCTCAACTAAATTGAATTCCCAACTGTAATCTTTCAATCTGTTCGACATCCCTTTTTCGGTGAAATACTGTTCCACCGCCTTCTGAATTTTCGTTCCCACCCGCTTGACCGTCTGGGTCTGCTGTTGGTTGTCGCTGAGCTTGTTGGTTTTTAAAAACTCCCCATATTGTTCAGAGCTCATGGAGAGCATGGTGGAACGCGGAACCAGGTTAAGCTGTTTCCTGCCGGTTACTGCAACGGTGCTGCAAGCGAGCAATACTAATGACAGGATCAGAACGAATGCTACGGGGACTCTTAAGCTTTTCATATTTAACCTCCTCTGAAATCTTCTTTTAAACGTCAGCTTGTAAAACATTTAATCGTATCTCCAAACCGAATTAACCGTCGGTATTAATCGAGAAACCCTCTTTATGATCTGTATGCTGGATGACTATACGTTTTGTGAACGTAAAATAGAATGATAGAACATGCCTGTCAAGTTTAAATATGTATGGAGATTCCTCATTTTTCGATCCTAACTCCCAGACTGAAAGTCTGCGGCTCACTTTTCTTCTCAAAAAATTTATGATTTGTATTAAGTCTTCGTAAATCCGCTTAAGATCACTTGCCAAAACGAAGAGCATCTCTTATATTTCGATGGATTTGTACGAAATGTTTTGACGGTCTATAAGCGGTTCAATTGCCTTGGGGATTTGATATGCCTAAAGCCCAGGCACAGGGAATACACTCGACGCGCCTGCATGCAATTATGTACGGCATGCTGCTGGTGGCAACGCCTTTCGTGCTGCTGCAGATTTTCCTGGTGGAGAAGATCGCCGAGATATCAAGTTCCTCTTTTGAACTGGGCAACACTGAACTTCCCATATTGCCCATCCTGGCTGCTGTACTGGTGATTGTACTGCTGGTCAGATTTCGCTCCCACCTCACCTGGACCCGGATTCTGGCTGCCGTTATGGTTGTGCTGATGAACGCCCTGTCACAGCAGATCACCGATTATTACTTCGATCACAACTTCTATGATCTTCAGCAGAACTGGCATTACTTCGCCTATGGCATCTTCGCCTATATGGTATACCGGGATCTAGCACCGCGAAACGTTCCCCCGGCTAAGATCATGCTGGTCACCTACCTGGTGGCTTTGAGCTTATCCGCCTTTGACGAGGTGTTTCAGATGCACATGAGCAGCCGGGTTTTCGATGTCAGCGACATCGCCAAGGACCTGTGGGGAAGCCTGATGGGTATCGCATTCATATATTTGGTGGTGACGGAGCGGGGAAATCTGGCAAGGCAGTGGAAACGAATTCGCCATCGACGACTGCATTACTACCTGACCCACCCGCCCAGCCTGCTGGTGTTGATGTTTGCCTTCGCGTTTTTGCTGCTCTGCTACAGCTCGCTTCTCTCTGAATATGAGTATTGTAGTTACGTTGTCTTGCTCACCTTAGTCAGCTTTACGGCATTTTTCTTCCTGCTGCACTTCAGTCAATATCGGATTTTCAGGTACGCTCTGATTGCTGCGTTTGCATGCGCCGTATTGCTTCAAGCTTACTTCTTTGTCAGGTATCGATCCCACAACGTCGTCTACAACAGGCACGGCCTGACGGTTTACAAGGGCATTCCCATACTTTTCTTCGATGTTATGATTTTCCCGGACGGAACCTTCCGGTTGGTGGATAAGAAGCACTACTTTAACTATCGAGACCAGGATTTCTTCAAGAAACAGCAGACGGACATCATCGTCGTATCCAGCGGCTCCCGGGGAGAGGGTGGGAACGGATTCCCGGTGAAGGATCCGGTACAGTTCATCTTCAACCCGTACACCCAGAAAGGCACGCAGGTGATCATCCTGGAGAACTCACGGGCGTGCGAGCTGTTCAATCGATTGAAAGACGAGGGTAAGAATGTTCTCTTTATTCTTCACAATACCTGCTGAGGGTTCACACCAGGAAAGTCGTCACCGTCGCTGGTCGCCCTCGCGCGGTCAGACGGTTCTCACCTGGTTCTTGATGCTGGTGTGGCTGGCTTTGATTTCATTCGGCGCCATTTCGCTTACCAATCCACAGTGGCTGCAGGAGTGGGGGCACCGGGGTGTTAAGTCCGAGTCCCGTGCCTATAAACAATACGGGGATGCATTTCTCCATCAGGGGGATTACCGCCGGGCTATCCCTCAGTACCAGAAGGCGCTTGAGATAACTCCCCGGCGGGTGAGCGTCATGATAAATCTGGCTGTGGCGTATATGTATGCCGGAGTCACCCAGGAGGCGGATCGATTGCTTAAAGACGCCTCCCGGTTGGAGAGCAATCGAAAGGACTTGATCGATTTCAATCTGGGGGAGCTTATGGAGAGACAGGGGAAAACAGATGAAGCCATACGCTACTACAGAAAAGCCATAGGATCCAAGGTAGACCAGGGCCTGGTAAACCGCAAGCTGGGTCAGCTCTATCTTGGTGCTAATAGATATGAAGAGGCACTGGGGGCTTTTGAGAACACTCTGGCCAACCAGACCGACGTCAACCTGTCATATATGGACATGCTCCGGCGCTCTCTGGATGCTTACGAGGATGATACGGTCACATTACCGATCATTGAGGCAGAGTTTTCCCGCGGAGTCAGCACCGAGGATCTGGCGCCGTATGATCTTAAAATAATTCGTCATCTGCAGCAGACCGATCCGGAAATAGCCAAGACCCATAACCACATTGCTTATATTCAGATTCAGAGGAAGGACTACTCGTCCGCAGCCTTTCACTATCAAAGATCACTCGAAATCTGGCCCGG
>CAYOSZ010000115.1:0-7107 GCA_964406715.1 uncultured Ignavibacteria bacterium
GCCTGCTTAAGTCATTTCCCACAGCTTCAGCCAATCGGAACATTCAAACCAACAGCAACGTACAGATGGTTAGGATTGCTATATCCGGTTAGGTTTATTTAGAGGATCAAAGGGAAAGGAGAAGAGTATGAATCCGAATATCCTTAAGCTGGGTTTGGTGTTGTCTTTTTGTATGATGCTTTTTGCAGCAATCGCGGTTGCCCAAGATGACATTGTCGACTTCGAATCTGACCGGTGGGAGCTGAAAAATGCCCAGATAGTGGAGCACATGGACAGGAAATGTCTTATGGGGAATGCTTTTCTGAAAGAGGTTGAATTCGAGAATGGCATAATCGAGATAGACATAGCGGTTGAGCCTAAGTCGCGCTCCTATCCCGGAATCATCTTCCGCATGCAATCAGAAAAAGATCACGAGAAATTCTACGTTCGTCCTCACAGATCGCCCTTCTACCCGGATGCGCTTCAGTATACTCCGGCATTCAACGGGATCGACGGATGGCAGTTGTACAACGGGGAAGGTTATACTGCCTCTGCGGACCTTCCGGCCAGCCAGTGGATACACGTGAAAATGGAGGTTTTCGGCAAGCAGGCTAAAATATTCCTCGACCATGCCGAGCAACCCGCTTTGATGATCACCGATCTGAAGCATGGTATCAGCACAGGCACGATCGGTTTGATGGGTCCAATGGACCGTACAGCCTACTTTTCGAATTTCAAATACCAGCTTACCGACGATCTTAAGTTCGATCCGCCGCCTGAGATTGAGATTCCGCTGGGCATGATTACCGATTGGGAGATTTCCCGGGTCTTCGACATCAGCCAGATCGATTTAGAGCAGACTCCGGAGAAACAAGGCATAACGGATGTCACCTGGGAAAAGGTACAGTGCGATCCGACTGGGTTGGTCGACGTCTCTCGTTATCGGGAACGCAGTGGAGCAGCCGACTGTATTTACGCTAGAACCACCATGCATTCGGATCTGGATACGGTTTTTGACCTCCGATTCGGTTACAGCGATGCGGTGATCCTTTTCTTAAACGGCGATCCGGTATTCTTCGGCAACAGCGCATATAGACAGAGAGATCCGTCCTTTCTGGGCATCGTCGGATTGAACGACGCCGTCTATTTACCGCTCAAGGCGGGAGATAACGAGTTGCTTCTTTTAGTTGCGGAATCTTTCGGAGGTTGGGGATTTATGTGTCAGGATGCCAACGCCGTATTTCAACATGAGAGCTTGACCAAGTCATGGGAATTGCCGCATAAGTTCAGATATCCGGAATCGGTGGTATACGACAGGAAAAGGGGCGCACTTTACGTCTCCAACTTCTCCTTGCCCGGTGGAGGATTCATATCCAAAGTGAACCTGAATGGCGAGATAGAGGAATTGGAATGGATAACCGGCTTGAACCGTCCCACGGGTTTGTGCATATTCAAGGATAAGTTGTATACAGTAGACAGAGCCAACTTGATCGAGATTGACATAAAGTCGAATTCGATAGAAAACAGGTATCCGGTTCCCGGGGCGGTGTTCCTTAACGACGTTTCCCTTGACTCCAAAGGAAACGCTTACATTACGGATACGCGGGCCGGTGCGATCTATAAATTCAGCCAGGGCAAGTTCGAGGTTTGGCTGCAGGGTGGTGAGATCGTCCAGCCGAATGGATTAAATATCGACAGGGACAAGCTGATCGTGGGCAATTCCGGCGACGGATGCCTGAAGTCCGTGAATCTCTCTGATAAAGAGATTCGTACGATAACTTGCCTGGGCAGTGGATCTAACCTGGATGGGATCAGAAGTGATGGAAAGGGGAACTATATCATCTCAGATTTTAACGGCAGGGTTTTTCGAGTATCACCATCCGGCGAGAAAACAGAGCTTTTAAACACTAAAACCCCTCAGCTATTCTGCGCCGACTTCGAATACATACCCGAGCAGAAATTGCTCGTCATACCCACGCTTTATGACAACAGGCTTATGACCTATCGATTCGGAGAGTAGCAGGACCAATCATCCTGCAATCCAGCCTTCTTTATGGATGAATTTTTCTTTATTTGATGTGTATATAAATCGGAGGAACGAAGATGAGTTTGAGAAAAGCCACCCTTTTAGCTATAATCGGCTTGTGCTATACCTTCGCCTTGAGGGGCGCTGGAACCATCTTCCCGGAGGTCTTCAGTAATATCACGACAGCACGGGCTGCGGAGGTAACTTCCTTTCTTGCCAGTTTGACGGTTGTGCTCTTCTTCGTTTCATTTTATAGCAATTACGTCAGGCCAAATCAGATGCTTCTGATAAGACTTGCGGGGGTCTTTTTTGAACGTTACCTGTCTCCGGGACTGATTTGGTCTTTGCAGTCACCTCATTTAGTCAAACCCCTGGTGCTCTGGGCTGCTTCTATATTGGTCTTATTTTTCTTTTTGATCTTTCACAAAGAGACGCAAAGAGAGAATAAGGCAAGGTTGAAAATAGCCACCTGTTGGGGCATCATCGGCTCGTCAAGCGGGGCATTGGTGCGGACTTTCGTTCTGTTCAATTATCTATATTCGGAACAAGTCGGATGGTTCTTCAATCCATTCGCCAAGATGCTGGGTATTTTAATTCCGTTAGTTGCCATCGGTTTCATCGCCAACCTTTTCTTCCTTATATCCTTCTATAGAGAACAAAGGGAATTGATCCCCTAACGTAAACCAGTCTAAAGGGACAGATTCAATGGCTTGGCCGAACCATGAAGACAGGCTGAAGATCATGACCTTCGGGATACTTTGAGAGCCGGTTTTCCGGAGTTTACGCCTTTAAACATGCCCTCAGCATGGCATGGTTGGATCATCAAAACCACGAATGATTTTATCTTTTCGGATTAATCCGGCAAATCGAATCCCAGGCCGGGCCGGTTGGTGGGAAAGAGCACCCCGTTTTTGAGAATCACCGCCCCTGCTGACGGATCGTCAAGTAAATCCAGGTGTCCGTCTAGATCGGCAAAAATCACGTTGGGTCGGGCTAAGGCGAAGTGTAACCCGGCTGCAATGCCTAATGCCGCTTCATCCATGCAGCCCACCATGACCTCAAGATTGGCAGCCCTAGCAACCGAGTTGATCTGTATGGCTTCGGAGATGCCGCCGACTTTCATCAACTTCACGTTAATCGTGTCGACTAAATCGCGTTTTGCCAGTCGAAAGGCGTCCCGCAAATTCATCAGGCTTTCATCGGCCATCACCGGGATGGACACTCCGCTGGTTACCCTTCCCAAAAGATCGAGTTGCTCCTTGGGGGTGGGTTGTTCCAGCAGCTCAATTTTTGCCGGGCGTGTTTTTTCAACCAAACGAAGCGATTCCTCCACGGAATAGCCCTGATTGGCATCAAAGCGCAGTCCGATGTTCTTCCCGACCGCCGCCCGGACCCGGGTGATCCGCTCGATATCCACCTCTACGTCCTTTCCGCCCTTGATCTTCAGCACCTTGAAGCCTTTGGTCACCAGATCTTTCGCCTTGATGACGGTTTCCTCCAAAGGGAGTATGCCGATGGTGACGCTGGTCTTCATCCGATCGCGAAAACCACCCAGCAACTTGTATATGGGAAGTCCAGCCACCTTGCCCAGAATGTCGTGGAGAGCCATATCCACCATAGCCAGGGCGGAAGGGTGATTCTGCAGGGGGGGCTTCAGCCTTTCCAAAAGCAGGGCCAATCGTAATGGATCGGTCCCTTTAAGCTGGGGTTCAATTACCTGCTTGAAGACCTCAAGCACACTCTCGGAGGTCTCACCGGTGATCTCAAGATCCGGGGCGGCACATCCAAAGCCTCTTATACCGTCTGAGGTCCGTATGGTCAGGAACACGTTGGTTGCCGAATCGATGGTCTGGTAAGCGATGGTATATGGCTCGGCCAAGCGCATTTTGACCTGCCAAGACTCAAGCTGAGAAATCTTCATGACTTTCCGGGTTTAATATCTCTTCTGGTAGATTTCCTCTAAGGTCATGCCTTTCAAATCCTCTACGAAAGCCACCAGGTGGGCAATCATGATCTCCCAGATTCTTTTGCCCTTTTCGGCGCTGGCTTTGGTGGGATCACCCATAACTCCGGTAGGAGATATTTTCTGGGTTCGGGCATACCACGACACCGCCCGCTTGGAGGTGAAATTCAGGTACCGGCTGGAGAATTTCGGCACCTTTTTGCTGACTTTGTCCGTTCTGACCAGATGAGGACGAACCGCCAGGCTGGTGCTGGTCTCAAATTCTCCCGCGTGTACGTCGTTGGGGGTTTCGATAAGTTTGTTTATGTCCACGTCACTGGTTTCACCGGTGTCCACGCATGCAAAGATGCGGGCATCCCGATTGATCTTCTGGGCGGCGTAATTGAGGGCGGGACTGTTGCCCCCATGAGCGTTGATGATCACCAGCTTGGTTATGCCATTCTTGGCCACACACATGCCGATCTCATAAACCAGCTGTGACAGGGTGTCATTGCTGATGCTTATCGTTCCCTTGAAGCCTTCATGGTGATAGGAGACGCCGAAAGGAATCAGCGGAAGGACCAGCGGTTTGGGACGACTGCAGGCTTGAGCCACCCTCCGGGCCAAATACTCAGCATCGAATGCGTCGGTATCCAAGGGAAGATGAGGACCGTGCTGCTCGATGGAACCGACGGGCAAAAGTGCAACGTCCACCTGCTTGAACCTTTTTTCCGCCTCAGGCCAGGTTAACTCAGCCCACAGGAAGCTCTCTCCGGAGGACTCGGTCGACTTGGAGGAGGCCTTCTGCATCCTGTCAGGGGTCATCTCAAACGGATAGGGACGGGTGACGGCCGGATCGCTTATCGGATCAAAGTCAATCCACTTCCTCTCCACGCGGCGCACCGCCCCGCCGGTATATTGCAGAAGCATCCGGTAGAGCGGCTGCCGCAGATCCACCGGAATTCCGTCAATGGGCGACTTTTCCTGATTAAACCGGAGCTTGAGGATCACCGGGTGTTCCCTGGCAAGTTTCTTTCGTTCCTCCGGCAAATGGATGAGTCCTTTTTGGGAGAGCATGAAATTGAGCTGCTCGGAACCGGAAATCTCCTGATGAACCTCTTTGGTTGCCAGATCCTTCAGGCAGTTCCCAATCTGCTGGTCGGTGTAACCGCAGCGCCCGGGATCCGCATCTATCGCTTTCAGCATTCCCACAATGCGCCGGCATTTTTCGCACCTGCCGCAGGGGTGCATCCTCTCATTTTCCCGATGAGTTGCATGGCAGGAGATCTGATGCTCCTGCAGGTGAGGATAACGCTGGAATAGTATTTTCTCAATCAGCATCTCGGATAACGGACGCACCACCGAAAACTGGCTTATGGCCCACCCTTTTTGCATATAATATCGGGAAAGAGCTTCATCAAAATATCGGCTCTGATCGTACAGACCATCATAATGAGTAATTCCGTTGTGGGAGGTGCGGTTGGTGGTATCGTATTCGTCTCCTATAACGATGCGACCTATGCCTCGTTTCCGCAGCAGTGGCAAAGCCCCGAACAGAAAAACCGCCACCGTCCATAGACGAATGGGATACTCATCCGAACGGATGCTGGCGAAGTCCTGACGAATGAAGGGCATGTGCCGCAGCATCCAGGCAAATAGCCGGTCCGAGTTCACCCACACCCGGGCGGTGTTCGGAATGTTCTGCTTGAAAAAGCGAAAGGCATTCAGGGCGGTGAACCAATGGCGCCCGGATTCGTTGACGAAGACCGGGTGCGTTTCCACCCTCATCTCATTTAAAAGACCGAAGCTGAGGAGGCTATCTTTGCCCCCGCTGGACAGAATGCAATGTCGCTTTTTATCTGTTGACCAGAGGTGCCAGGGTGCTTTCGAGGCGCCCGAATCGGATTCCGGGAACTGCAAGTCAGCCTGCAGGTAGCGTTTTCTTTTTTCCGCGGTTAAATGAGCAGCGTCACCCACCAGAAAGGGATTCGGTTCCAAGAACTTCTTCACGTAAATCTCCCGGGCGGTATTCTCGGCCATGTCCAGGATGAAGCGACGATCCTTTTGGTCGAATGAACCGTGAAAGACGATGGATGGACAGAACAGGCCGTAATTGATGGCCAGTTGTGCAGCAATCATGCTGGCTAAATTCAAAGAGGCTTGATCGGAAGGATCGAACACGTCTTCTTCGTAGCTGTAGATTAAGTCAAACGAATCATGGGTGTCTTTTCGGAAAACCCGATAGGGTGCGATCAACCTGCGCCGCTCGATTTTGACAGGTCCGACCTCCAGTCGGTCGAAAACCTTCAGGACAGACAGAGCATCGTCTTTACTCGAAATCTTCCTTTGAGCGTTCATTTATTTAAGAATCCTCAGACTTAGATCTGGACGGTTTCCGTTTTTTTCCAAGATGTGGCAGCAGAGCATCCAGCAAACCCTCTGCCCCGTCGCGGAGAACGTCGAAGGCGGGCAATCCAACTTCTCTCTTTATCTTTCTGCACACCGATGGCACGTCCTGCGGTTTTATCCCCTCATGATTTATTGTGATGGCCACCACAGGTTTTCCGGACAACAGTTCGACAACCTGCAATTGTTTTTTCAGCGGATGGATGGGATAACCCGGAAAACCATCATAATCCTTGCGGGCCGGAGCATGCTGCAGCACAATGATGTCCGGACTTCCCGCGGCCAGGATTTCATATCCGCCGGGATACGCTGGATTCATCAGACTCCCCTGCCCCTCGATCACGACCACATCGGGATTATTCTCTTTCCAGGCCGACCAGATGGCATGTTCGATTTCTCCGGAGACGAAATCGTTGATCAGCGAGTCCAGGATGATGCAGTATCCCGCTCCCTGCATCCAGGCGGTTTGTCCGGTACCGATCATTTCGGATGGATAATCCTTTTCCTGCAGAGCATTCACCAGCATCCAGGCAGTGGTGCGTTTACCCACTGCCGAATCCGTTCCCAACAGCGCAACTTTAACGGAGGTAACCTCCTCTATCTTTCCGCTGAAGAAGTGCAGCTGGTTTCGCGGCGGCGGTTTGCGGATGTCACGAATCTCCACACCTTTCTTGGCAGCCAGAGCAGAGACTTCAGGATCTTCGGACAGAAAATCGTGAAGTCCGGAGTCCACGTTTAGACCCAACCGGATGGC
>CAYOSZ010000116.1:0-7078 GCA_964406715.1 uncultured Ignavibacteria bacterium
CTTATCTCTTCTTTCTCTATTTGTCGCGAACCATCCTTCTTTGTGTACTCATCATGAAACTCGCTATGCTTGATGACACGTGACTCAACAGATCCATAAATACACCCTACTATGCCAAGGTTCACTCCACGCTTTTCTTCAAACTCGAAACGATATATTAATGGTGCTCCGCTAAAACCAAAAAGTGCAGGAAAAGACAACTCATATGAATCATGGTAATCCATAGGCTCCGGTATGCTGGTGATATATCCTTTCATAATTCTGCTTCTAAATGACAAACGATCTGGTCCCTTTGGTTCATTAATGTACCCGAAAGCATCTACCTCGTAACCCATCTGTAGATAACAAGCAGAGATTAATGGTATTTCTGTTTTTGTTTCAGGGCTTTCTCCTATGCATAAAGCCAAATCATACTCATTAGCGGTTCTTAATACCTCGAGTGGCATTTCTTTCTTTAACTGAAGTTGATAACAGCGAAGTTTCTCATTTTTATAAACCTGCCTAACCACATGGGCACAAGTCACCAAATATCCTTTAGTTCCGACGAAAAAACCGGTACCTAAAAACCGGAATACATCATCATTATCTTTCGGTACTGCAATAACTGGAACCACATGGTCTTCTAAGTATTCCAAAATCATGAAGTTTACCTCAATTTATATTTGTCCAGCTTCCGATACAACGTCCTTTCGCCGATGCCTAAAAGCTGGGCGGCTTTTTTTCGGTTTCCTCTGGTGAAATCCAGTGCCCTTTGTATCAGATCCTTTTCCATCTCCTCCACGTTCAGATCGGAAGGTATCTGCCCGAATTTTTCCCCACCTGCCCAGGACGACCCCACGGTATCAACTCTTTGTCCCGGTCTTAGCTGACCTCGTTCCGAGAGGGCTTCTCTTAAGTTTATGATCTCCGATCTTAAGCTCAGGATCGCCTGAATGATAAACTCGTGTTCCGCAGTCTCAACCGACTTGCCGGTCACCACGGGGAGCTGTCGGTTAGCCTGCGTCTGTTTATCTACATAACTTTTTACGTCCGAAGCTTCGATTCTTCTATCCGGTGCCAAGGCTAACATGCTTTCCAAGAAATTCCTCAATTCTCTTACATTGCCGGGCCAGTGATAGTTAACCAGAAGCTCCAGTGCCTCATCCGAAACCCCGGTGATCTTTCTCGCACTTCTCTGGTTTAGCTTATCGATGAAGCTATAAACCAGGATGGGAACGTCTTTGGGTCGTTCCCTTAAAGGGGGCACGTCGATTTTAACCACCGCCAGCCGGAAATAAACGTCACTCCGGAAGGTTCCCTCTTTCACCCTCTGTTCTAAATTCTGGTTGGTGGCGGCGATGACCCTCACGTCCACCTTTATATCCGAGCTTCCCCCCACCCGCATGAAGCTTCTCTCCTCTAAGACCCTCAAAAGTTTCACCTGGGTGGATGGCTTGAACTCCGCGATTTCGTCCAAGAAAATGGTGCCACCGCTTGCGGTTTCAAAAAGCCCTTGCCTGCGGCTCACCGCGCCGGTAAAGGCACCTTTCTCGTGTCCGAAAAGCTCGCTTTCCACCACCCCCTCTGCCAAAGCTCCCACGTTGGCAGCCACGAAGGGCTCGTCCTTTCTGGTACTGTTGGCATGAATGGCTCGTGCGATAAGCTCCTTTCCCGTTCCCGATTCACCGGTAATCAGCACGGTTATATCGGTGGGAGCAACCTGAAGTGCCGACTCAGCGATCTGTTTCAGTTGAATCGACTTTCCCACCAAACCACACGATTCGAGAAAACTCTTTCCTTTAAGAAGCTTGTTCAGCTTGACGTGGAATTCCTCCGATTTAAGCGGAATCTCGAAGACGTCGTCTGCCCCACAATCCAAAAGCTCCTGTTGGCGGAAAAGATTCTCCGCTGTAAGACCCACCAGGATATCCGTTTGAGGGCTTCGGGTTATGATTTTCCGGATAAGGGCGGGACAGGAAAAATCCTCCAACCGGGAATCGATGATCAGCACGTCGAATTTCTCGTCCCGCACCTTTTTCAGTCCGTCCCGGCTGGTGGGAACTGTTTTGATCTGCGGACCGACGTCGGCCAAAGCCCTGCCCATCTCCCTGGCAAGCTTTGTTTCCGGGCTAATGATCAGTATGTTAGCTGGCTGATTCATCAGATTCTTCACTTTTGATTTCGCACGTTAATTAAGAGCTTTCGAAAAGAAGTTAGGACTGTCCCCACGCGATGCCTCCTTTTCAGAAGGAGCTTTTCAACACGGACTGAAGCATGACACTCCAGAAGACTTATCCTTAATTTTTTAAACACTGCTTAAAAACTCCCGCCAAAATAAAAAGTAAGAATAAAATTCTAAAACCACAACCGAAAAATTTGAACTATTCGATTACATCGAGATGGTAAAAAGGTGTGAGGTCTTTTTTCGGAATTTAGTTTCTTCTCTTTCCTTGCTTTGTTGACCTGCGTCGCGAGCGTGCTTGACTTCCGGCCAGCAGGAAATCTATCTCCTTTTTTTCTTTATCCACCCTTATCACCTGCACTCGGACTCTGTCTCCTAATTTATAGATTCTTCTGGTGCGTCTTCCCACCCATCTTTTAGCTTTTTCATCGAAGAGATAGTAATCGTCGTCTATGCTTGAGACCCGCACCAACCCTTCCGATAAGTATTTATCCAGCCTCACGAAAAATCCGAAGGAGACCACACCGGAGATAAGCCCGTCGAATTCCTCCCCCAGCTTGTCCTGCATGAACTCGACCTGTTTGATCTTTATCGACTCTCTTTCCACCTCATCCGCCAGCCTTTCTCTGTCGGAGGTCATATCGCCGATTCCGGGAAGTCGGCGGGCAAGCCTTCTTTGTCTTTGGATGCTGTATTTGCCCTCCTGCATTTCTCTCAAGAGCCTGTGCACCAGAAGATCCGGATATCGCCGGATGGGTGAGGTGAAATGGGTGTAATGGGAGAAAGCCAGACCGAAGTGCCCGACGTTATCCGGCGTGTAACATGCTTTCTTTAAAGACCTGAGCAGAATCTCGTTTATCAGCTCCTCCTCCGGCTTCCCCTCCAGGGATTTTAAGAATCTTTGAATCTTCTTGGGACGAACCTTTCCGGATACCTTGAAGGAATAGCCCAGAGTGGAGACGAAATCCGAGAAATCCGTCATCTTTTCGGAATCCGGTTCCTCATGTATCCGATACAAAAACGGCACGGAACGACGAGTCACGTGTTCTGCCACGGTGCGGTTAGCCAGCAGCATGAACTCCTCAATTAAGCGGTGGCTCTCCAATCTTGCCACCTCGAATATATCCTGCACCCTGCCCTCTTTTCCCAAAACCACCTTTGCTTCCGGCAGATCGAAGTCCAAGCTTCCTCTTTCCAGTCTCTTCTTTAAGAGCATCCGGCTGAGTTGCCTCATCTCCACCAGGTCGCTTTCCAGACCCTTTATGCTTCTGCTTGAGCTTCCGGTGTCGAAGAATTTCTGAACTTCATCATAGCTCAACTTAGCTTTGCTTTTGATCACACCCTCCTCAATCCGGTAGTCGACCCTTTCCCCTTCCCGTGTGAGTTCCAGAATGACGCTGTAGGTCAGCCTGGTGCGGTGGGGCTTCAGGCTGCAAATGTTGTTGGAAAGCTTTTCCGGAAGCATGGGAATGACCCGATCCACCAGATAGACCGAAGTCCCTCTGTTTAAAGCTTCCCTGTCCAGGGAGGAGTCTTCTTCCACGTAATAGGAGACGTCCGCTATGTGCACTCCCAACAGATAGTTTCCGTCCGGCTTTATCTCCAGCGATACCGCATCGTCGTGATCCTTGGCGTCCGTCGGATCAATGGTGAAACAGTTACTGCTTCGAAGATCCAGCCTCCTTTGAAGCTCTCCCTTAGCTACTCTATCCGGCAACTGGTCCAGCTCCTCTTCCACCTCCTCCGGAAAGCTCAATGGTAGTTCATATTCCTTGATAAGAGCCAAAATGTCCATGCCGGGATCGTCCGGATAACCCAAAACCTCGGTGATCTTACCCTGGAGACCCAAATCCACCGCTTCCCAATCCACAAGGGAAACCACCACCTTCTGCCCGTCTAAAGCTTCTTTCGAATCTTCCGGGGGAATGTTAATGTCTTTAGAGATTCTCTGATCATCCGGTTCAACGTAATCGGAGAATTTGCCCTTATGAAAAGTTCCTACCAGGCTCTGCTTTGCCCTTTTTAGAATCTTGATGACCGAGCCTTCCCGGGAGGCTCCCCTTCTTCGGCGGAGCAGTCTGGCTATCACCTTATCTCCGTGAAGAGCGAATCCCATGTTTTCATCCCGGATGTAAACGTCCTCACTTTTATCATCAGGCACAACGAAGCCGTAGCCGCTTCTGCTCAAGGCCAATCTTCCTACCACTAAATCCGCCTTGTCGGGCAATCCGATTCTTCCTCTCCTCACCTTTACCACCAAGCCATCTCGCAGCATCGCCCTGACCATCCGGCGGAAACTGCCGTAATCTTCGTCAGGGATTTCCATCTTTTTTGCCAATTCCCGTATCTTCAAAGGCCTGCTGGTCTGGCTGGAGAGAAACTCAAGAATCTGTTCCTGATTTAATTTCATGAGAATAAAATTTCAACTTCAATTAGAGGAATAATATTTCCCTGCTGGTTTTTAGTTCGATTAAGTAAGCTTGAAAGGCAAATGTGCCATCCGCAAATGTTGAAAACGAGCGTCCTGATTCACCTCTGGTTAACGCCGATCATGGGAATGACCGCTTTATGTCGATTCTCTACATCATAGCTTCCCAAGAACCGTTTTTGATCGCCGCCTTTCGGGGTCAGGATGTCATATACGTCCGGGTTGTAATCGGTATTCGTGCCCCCTCCCCCCTGTTCCTGTGCGGATTGTTCACCCACCTGCATGAACTTCCCCACCCCATAGGCTGTATTCTGATATCCACCCCTTTGTCCTCCGGTCAACACCTGGAATTTCCAGGTTGAATCAGGTGTGCCGATGATCCGCCGGGGGATGGCAAAAGAAATCTCATTCCCTTTGATATGACTCTCCGGAGAAGTCGCCTTTAAAAACAGAAGTTTCCACACCTGGTTCTGATCATAAAGCAAAACTCCGGCATTGCTCACTTCGATGGCGAATTCGTATCCGTCCTTTTTCGAAAATTCGAAGTTGCCGTTATCCAGAAACAGTGTTGTGCTTCCGCTATTTTCCTTGTCGTCGGAATCTATGACGATGGCAGCAAACGTCCCGTTGAGTCCTTCATCTGAGGAAATCCGAGTCTGACTCAGATTGGCAAACTCCAATTGAAAATAGACCAGCTCCTCATCCAGGCTGACTTCGAAACTTATCAGATCGAAACTGCCCGGAAGAATATTCTTGTTTTCCGGATAAACATAATCCCCATCTCCATTGTCATCTCCCAAAGAATCCACGATATGAAACACTTTCTGGGCATGAATTGGATCTGCAATTTTAACTTCAGATAAATGCAGAGCTTGAACGAATTCTTTCCATTCTTCTTGCAGTCGATCCAGTGATTCCCCGTAAATCTTTTCCAATGCCCCCCTTTGTTCATCCAAGGTTTCACCGGCGGCAAATACTTGCTTGAATTTGGCTATACCTTCGGTTTCAATTAAAATTTTAGCGAAGGAACCGACCAATCCGGCACTTTCATTGTTACCATAGAGCCAGGGGTCGCGTATTATAGAATCCAGCCGAACGTCTTTATCGGCTTCGACTTTCCTTTTGGCCCAGGACAACAGAAGTTCCGGAGAAAAGAAGGACGCCCCTCCCAGATAATAAGCCAATCCCTCGCTTAGATACTCCGGAGGTATTTTCTCTTCATTTTGAGGAAGAATAGCATAGGAGATTATGTGGACTATCTCGTGGGGTACAAATCTATGTACGGATGCCACCACCCGGTTGACCGTCTGGCTCCGTGCCAGGGATGGCTCCGCATTGAAGAGTAAGCCCACCTCCTCAGCGGAGGTGCATCTGTAATAATCGATTTTGCCTCGATGATTCACCTGCAGCAACCCAGTTATGTTTTCATAAAACAGATCCATCTGCTCAAGCAATTCATCCGTCGGCTCATCCTGCTTGTCCTGGTAATGATAGATGAAGTGTTCGGACTCTCTTTTGAGCCAATCTCTGGCTTGGATAAGAATGGGATTTGCGCCCACCATCCTGCCATCCTCTTCGATGAAATATCTCAAATCTTTTTGAAGGTATTCATCTTCCCCTTTTCGGTAATACCATTCCACCTCCAGGATCACATAGTCCTCCCCCTCCACTGCGTTTACTATCCTGTGATTCAAAAGAAGTGGATCCAGCCTCCTGAAGGTCAGATAAGCCCACTGCCAGTCGTACTTTTCATATCGCTTTGTCTCATCCTTATTCCAGAAACTTTTTGCCTCCTCCTCCGATCCATGTTGAAGTGCACTGATGTAAGCTTCAAAACTCTGTTTTGCCCTTTCCATGTCGGAAGCAGAGCTCAAAACAAAACCATGCCCCCCCAGGACAAAGCTGATGAGGAGAAAGTATGCGAGCTTTCGAAACTTCGGACTTAAGACCGCTGACATGGTCGAATAATATCACAGTGAGCCGGGGTTGTCAATTGAAAAAGCCCCGCTACGAGCGGGGCTTTCGTCCTATTCTAAGACAACTCAAGGCCAGCGTTTATAATCCCGGTCCGTCACCGAAGGGACAGAATCCTCCCGGATGATGTTGGCGGAACCTTTCCCCTTCTCCCATCCTTCTTTTTCCACGTTCGCCTCTGTTCTTCATGAACTTCTCAAACTGCTCTTGAGTCAGAATCCCCTTCATAGCCAGCTTCCTGTCGACGTTGTTCTTCAAAAGCTTCTTTTGCGTCTCGGCGATCCTGTCCACCACGCTGGTGACCTCCTTCTGGTTCGGTTTCTCCTGCAGCATCAGGTGCCGCAGCTCCAGCCGGGAGGTCTTCAACTCCGCCCTCAACCCGATAGCAGTTTTCTCGAAATTATAGCGTACCTCCCGCATGCTCTCCATCTGTTCGTCGGTTAAGCTTAATTTTTCCGCCTTCTCGGCCATACCAGAACGAGGCGGCTGGGCTTGGGCTAAGGAGAAAACCAATA
>CAYOSZ010000117.1:0-7006 GCA_964406715.1 uncultured Ignavibacteria bacterium
AGGTGTTTCTCCAGGGAGGGGTTTACGTTTTTCAGAACCAGACCTATCTCCCCCGGGCACGGATAGTTTTCAAATACGAGGTGGTAGAGGAAAAAGACCGAATCTTAAACCGGATCGTCGATCCGAATTTCGACTATCGCAACTCCGTCATCCTGGAGGAGGAACCTCGTGTTTCACTCCCCCGGACGGATTCAACGCTTACCTCGGGAAGAGCCACCATCGAGCAGGACCAGATAAACAGTATGAAGGTAAAAGCAATACTCTCCCGGCCCGGTTTTTTGATCTTAAGCGAGAACTATTACCCCTCCTGGAAGGTCTATGTGGACGGGAAAGAGGACAAGATTTACAGGGCGGATTATCTGTTCCGGGCGGTCCTTCTGGATAAAGGGGAACACGAGGTGACTTTCGTTTTCGATTCGGCTCCCTACCGGATCGGCAAGACCTCAACTTTGTTGACATCGCTCATACTTTTGGTTATTTTTGGATTTTATACAATCGGCGGAGTAATCCGGAGGAAGAAAAGTTGACGGCAGCTTTCAAAGGAACCATAAAAATATGAAGACTCTGGTGATCATACCCACGTATAATGAAAGCGAAAACATCAAAAGGATCGTCCCTCTGGTGCTGGAGAAGGACTCATCCATTAACGTCTTAATTGTGGACGACAATTCTCCGGACGGCACCGGCCGGATCGCCGATGAGATGGCCAAAGAGAATGATCGCATCTTCGTAATCCACCGCCAGAACAAAAGCGGGCTGGGCACAGCCTACATAACCGGATTCAAATTTGCCCTGGAAAAAAGCTATGATCTGGTATTTGAGATGGACTGCGATTTCTCTCATGATCCCAAATACATCCCTCATTTCTTAGAGTCTGCCCGGGAGGCGGACCTGGTGCTGGGATCAAGGTATATCAGCGGAGTCAATGTAATCAACTGGCCCATGTCCCGACTGCTTCTCTCCTATTATGCCAACGTTTATTCCCGGATCGTCACCGGTCTCCCGGTCAAAGATGCCACCGGCGGGTTCAAATGTTTCCACCGTAAGGTGCTGGAGGCAATAGATCTGGATAAGGTCAGATCCAACGGATATTCCTTTCAGATCGAGATGAGCTTCCGCGCTTGGAAAAAGGGATTCAAGATAAAGGAGATACCCATCGTATTCGAGGACCGGAAGGTGGGACAGTCCAAGATGTCCAAAAAGATCGTGAGGGAAGCCGTCTGGATGGTGTGGAGATTGAGGCTGTGGAGTATTCTGGGGAAATTGGGATAACCTCTCCCCCTATCCCCCTCAACATAAAATAGAGAGGGGAACAAAGAGGTGAGGTGTTTTCAGATGCAGAAGCTCGCTTCTGCGGTTTTTAAATTGTAAAATCAACCTCTCCCCCCTTTGTTTCCCCCTCTCCACAATGTGGAAAGGGAGACAGGGGGTGAGGTAATAAATATGGAAATTGACAAATTCTGAAAATAAAGCTAACTTTGCACCAGTCCCGCCATGCGGGATCTCCGCTTGGCTTCGACAAGCTGGTGCACTCCAGCATACTAAAACGAACGTGGAACTTGTCACACATGGTTTTCTCTTTTGAGCCAGAGATTGATCTTTCCATCATCATAGTCAGCTACAATGTGAAAAGGCTATTAAAGAAATGTGTCGACTCGATTTTCCGTTTTCAAAAGGAATTGAAATTCGAAGTGATAGTGATAGATAACCACTCTTCAGATCAAAGCACCGGAATGCTTAAAGAAGACTTTACCCAGGTAAAACTTTTGGAAAACAAATGGAATCTGGGATTTTCTGCCGCCTGCAATCAGGGGATAAAAAAGAGCCGGGGTCGTTTTGTTTTGCTTTTGAACCCGGATACGGAATTCACGCCCGGCGGAATAACGGAGATGATAAGGTTCATGGAGGCTCATCCCCGGGTGGGAATCTGCGGTCCCCAAATGATCGATTCGCAGGGAAAGGTACATTTCTCCTGCCGATCCTTCCCCTCCTATCTGACCGCCATCTCATCCGGTCAATCCATCCTCAACCGGCTTTTCCCGGACAATCCCCTGTCGAAAAGATACCTGTTGAAAGGTCAAGATCAGAGCCGGAAGAAAGAGGTGGATTGGGTGTCCGGCTCATGCCTTCTTACCAGAAGAGAGGTGTTCGAGAGGATCGGACTTTTAGACGAGCTTTTCTTCATGTATGTGGAGGACGTGGATTTCTGCTTTCGAGCTAAGAAAACAAATTTTCTGATTTATTATTTTCCGGAGACGGTGGTTATACATTATATTGGCAAAAGCACGCAGAGAAGAAAGCCTCTGATGCAGGTGGAACATCATAAGAGCATGTATCATTTTTTCAGGAAGCACCACCATCCCAACGCTTTCTTGAAAGGGATCGTTTTCCTTGGTATCTGGATCAGGCTGTGGATTGCCATGTCGACGAATTATTTTACGTTGAGAACATAATGAGGTCTTAGATGAACGGACCTGTCCTGGATTTTGAAAGACCGATTTACGAGCTGGAGAAGAGGATAAACGACCTCAAGGAGTTGGCTGAGCGGGAGGGGGAAGATCCTCTGGACAATCTGGAGCTCTCCCGTGAGATCCGGTCTTTGGAGGAGAAGTTAGATAAACTCAGCCGGGAGATATACTCGAAGCTCTCCCGGTGGCAGAGGGTGCAGTTGGCCCGTCATCCTCGCCGTCCCTGCGCCCTGGATTTCATCTCCCTTATGACCACCGACTTCGTGGAGCTGCACGGTGACAGAAACTTCGCCGACGACAAAGCCATAGTGGGCGGTTTCGCCCGGATGGATGGGAAGCCGGTTCTGATGGTGGGACAGCAGAAGGGAAAAGACACCAAGCAGAAGCTTTTCAGGAATTTCGGCATGCCGCATCCCGAAGGATACAGAAAGGCATTAAGGCTGATGCAGCTGGCCTCTCGATTCGGCAAGCCGGTGGTTATTCTGGTGGATACCCCGGGGGCGTTCCCCGGCATAGGGGCGGAGGAGAGAGGACAGGCAGAGGCCATAGCCCGTAATTTAAGGGAGATGACCCGCCTTAAGGTGCCTATAATCATTAACATCATCGGCGAAGGAGCCAGCGGAGGAGCTTTGGGAATCGGGGTGGGGGACAAAGTCTTCATGCTGGAGAATGCCTGGTATTCGGTGATCTCACCGGAAGGCTGTGCTGCCATTTTGTGGAGGGACGCTGCCAAGGCTCCCGAGGCTGCGGAAGCTTTAAAACTATCCTCTCCCGACCTTATGAAACTCGAAGTGATAGACAAGATCATTCCCGAGCCGGGCGGCGGGGCTCACCGGGATCCCAAAGCACAGGCGCAGGTCCTAAAATCCGAGATTCTTTCTTCTCTGAATGAACTGGAAGCCTTGAATCCGGAGGAATTGATCGAGAGGAGAATCGCCAAGTTCCGGGTGATGGGACAATACTTGGAAGGAAAGACGGGCTGAGAATTCAATGCCGGGTGGCAGCCCGTACAGTCGGTTCCGAGATCAAGTGCTTAGAAGTAAATGCAAAGACTTAAAAAAGCTATAAGGCACATGGGGGCATCGGTCTTATATCTTAAAGGGAGCATCTTCGGTGTCAAGCTTTCAGCTTAGGTTTTTTATGACTTGTCATACCGGGCGCATTCCCGTATCATATAACTTGCTTGAAAAAGGAGTAGAAAGAAAATGTTGGATCCAAAACTTTTGGAGATTTTAGCCTGCCCTTCCTGCAAGGGCGATCTGATCTATGACGAGAAGAATCAGAAGCTGGTCTGTGAAAAATGCAAGCTGAAATATCCCATAAAAGATGACATACCCATAATGCTGGTGGACCAGGCAGAAAGATTCTAAAATAGCTCAATATGATGATAGAAGAATAGGAGGTGTCGTAGAATGAAGCTTTCAAAATTTTGTGAAGAGGATTTGATATCTTTCGAGCTCAGGGCGCAGACCAAAGACGAAGCCATCAAGGAGTTGGTGGATTTAGCCTCCAACTCCAAACTGGTCAAAGACGGAGAGCAGCTTCTAAGAGACATTCTGGAAAGGGAGAAATTGGTCACCACCGGCGTGGGCTACGGGGTAGCTTTTCCTCACGCCAAGTCCAAAGCCATCCGGGGCATCGTCATCGCCTTCGGCAGATCCAAAAAGGGAATCGAATTCGATTCCATGGACAAGAAACCGGTTCATCTTTTGTTTTTGATCGCCGCCCCGGAGGACGCCATCGGAGCCCATCTTAATGTGATGGCTCGACTTTCCTACCTGATGAAAGGCGAGAAAAACCGGGACAACTTAATGAAGATAAAAAGCCCTAAAGAGCTTCTGGAGGTGTTGGATTCAGTAGAGTGAAAAAGGCGAACCCTCAGGGGCGGATAAATATGTCCGGCGATTTTACCAACCAGGCCGGTGAAGACAAAAAGCCTTGCTTTAAGTTCGATTTATCCCGGGGTATCACCCATATTTAGGATTCGTCCGGGAGAGTGATGCCTCCCCGCAGGCCTGGCTGAACCAGGTTTTTCGACCGGTTGCCTGGAATAACCAAAATCGCACCAGAAGATAGAAAAATCCATTGATCCAATCTCAGATTTCATGGAAAGACACTCTTTTCTGATTCACATAAAAAGGGAAACGTTTCTTCACTTAGCCATTTTTGTTCTTCTGTCCTTTTCACTTTTGATCCTTCCTCAGAAGGTCAAATCCGACATCTCCGCTTTCATATTCAGATTCACCTATGGCCCATTTTACGCTTTCAGCAATCACATCCGGATGCTGGAAGGGGTGCGGGAGGAGAACGAAAAGCTGCATCAGAAGGTGATGGAGCTTTCCTTAAGAAACTTCTGGCTCAACGAGGAGCACCTGGAAAACCAGAGATTGCGAGAGCTTTTAAGGTTTCGATCGGAACTCACCTACCAGGTGATTCCGGCCGATTTGGTGGCAGCAGAACCCAACCGAAGATATTTTTCGGTTCTGATAAACAAGGGATCACAGGAAGGGGTGAAGAGAAACATGCCGGTGGTCAATATGCACGGACTGGTGGGCAAGGTGGTGGAGGTTTCACCCCGCAGCTCGGTGGTTCAGCTCATGATCGACCCCAGTTTCCGGGCCTCAGCCTTAGACCAGAGAAGCCGGGTGTACGGAATCATAAAACCCGGCTCAGGTTTCACCCTGCGATTGGATAACGTTCCTTTGACCGAGGATGTGAGGGTGGGAGATGCGGTGATTTCCTCCGGACTGGGCGGCATCTTCCCGCCGGGGATACAGATAGGTGTGGTGACCGCGGTGGAAAGCGAGGAAACTTATTCCAAGGAGGACCTTTCATTTGGAATTTTCAAAATGATACAGGTAAAGCCTTCCGTCGACTTCAGCAGACTGGAAGAGCTTTTCGTATTAGAGGTGGTGAGGGGAGAAGAGGAGGAGCAGTATTGACGTGACACGCTTTTGTCCATATCAGCTAATTTCTTTTGGTCGAGTATAATTCACTTTAAAAAAGCAGTCGGCACATGTTTTGGGGAAACACCATATTTTCTAAGATCATTACCGGAGCAGTGGTGCTTCTCATTTTGATATTGTTTCAAAGTCTGCTCTCCGGTGTGGTGATCATAGCCGGGATCAAATTCGACCTTGCCATTGTTATTTTAGTTTATGTCGCCTTAACCCGGGGTGCCAATTACGGGCTGGTCTTCGGGTTTTTGATCGGCTTTTTGCTGGACATCTTCACCCCCCAAACTCTCGGATTGGGCGCCCTGGTGAAATGTCTGATCGGGTTCACCCTGGGCAGCTTCAAAGACAATCTGTACCTGGAAAGCTTATACTCAAAAGGAGGGCTGATATTCTTTGCCCTTATTCTTAATGATTTTCTGTATTATATCTTCACCACCGGGGTGAACTCCTCTATATTCAGAATACTGGGCAATTATTCATTGCCTTCGGCTTTTTACACCTCGATGGTGGGAATGTTGATCTTCCTCGCGGCAAGCAAAATACATGGGGAACGGCTAAAGACCGAAAAAGGCTCAGCTCAACTGGAATGAAATTAAGGATTGCGCCTTAAATGAAGCTCTTCCTTCAATCAAGCATCAAATGCTTGATTTCCGGATCAAAATCAGCCGGGAAAAACGAAAGAGATTTTTTACAATGAATGCCTCTGAAGAACAATGTGTCACCCGGTATCGGTAGAAGAGAAAAATGGTTTTTCAGGATGAATCAATCAGCTACCGCAATATCATAGGAAGACCTTCAGGTCCATCCCAAACCGGTTATTGACGAAATCAAGGTAGAAGTGGCAGAAAAGATCACACCAGCTAAAGACTCGCCCCGGCTGTACCGGATATTGAGCCAGTCCTGGTTGGGGAAATCGTTCACCGGATTCATCCCCAGGGATCAAAGGACCAAAATACTACTCTGTTTTCTGGGGCTGATTATCTTCATGCTGGCAGGAAGGTTGTTTTTCCTTCAGGTGGTGAGGGGTGCTTACTACAGCCGCATCTCTGAGGAAAACCGGATACGACCGCTGATCTTGCCCGCCTCACGGGGTGAGGTGAAAGATAGAAACGGCAAAATCATCGCCACCAATCGTCCCTCCTATACCGTCTCCCTCATTCCCTATGAGATATCCGAGGCTCTCCAGAGGGGGAGATCAACCGACGAGAGAAGATCGCTGACTTCTCTGGTGGAAAAACTCTCTTCGTGCTTGAAGTTAGATGCCTCCGCTCTGGAGAAGAGGATAAGATCCAACTGGTCCAGAGGGTATGAGCCCATCAAGCTCAAAAAAGAGGTGGACTTCCATACCATCTGTGTAATCGAAGAACAGAATGAGGACCTTCCGGGGGTGATTTATCAGGTGGAGCCAGCCCGAAAATATCTTGAGGCCGGCTGGGTGGGGCATGCTTTAGGTTATGTGAACGAACTCACCAAAGATGAGCTGTCCGAGGGCGGTTCCAAGGAAGGATTCCGTCTGGGGGGAGTTATGGGAAGAAAGGGAATAGAAAAACATTATGACCATCTTTTGAGAGGAAAAGACGG
>CAYOSZ010000118.1:0-6988 GCA_964406715.1 uncultured Ignavibacteria bacterium
CGGAGGCTCAGCCGCCGATGCCCAGCATTTCGCCGGGGAACTGGTGGTCAGGCTCTCTTCCGATTACACCCGCAGCGCTCTCCCTGCCATCACCCTCTCCAGCAACGACTACGTTCTAACCGCCTGCGCCAACGACTTCGGCTTCGAACAGGTCTTCTCCCGCCAGATTGAGGCTTTGGGAAAGCCGGAAGACGTGCTTATGTGCATCAGCACCAGCGGTAATTCACCCAATCTGATAGTGGCTGCCCAAAAGGCGAAAGAGAAGAAGATGAAGACTATCGGGCTTCTGGGCAGAGACGGAGGAAAGCTCAAAGACCTCTCCGACCTCTCCATTATCGTCCCCTCGGACAATACCCCTCGAATTCAAGAAATCCATATCTTCGTTTGCCATATCCTGTGTGAGCTGGTGGAGAAAGAGTTGTTTGGTTAGACTATTTCGAAACTGCCTGATCTACCTTATAAGCTAATGCCAATTCATCTTCTCAAACCACATCCCCACCAAGTTAAAATAACTTGACTTTTTATGTTAAATCGGATAAAATGAGCGGGATAAATCTCTCTTATAAGGCTTGAAGACAAAACAGAGAAAGGAGTCAGCCTGGTTTTACTAAAGGCAAAAAATTGTATTGGTGTCTAATGACCAAGAATTTTACGGTTCAATTACCTGTCCCAAATGCTTAGCTCTCCGAAAAACTAAAAACGGCTATTAAACGCAACCCGAAGAATGAGGGAGGACCACATGTACTGTCCCAAGTGTGGAGCCCAGAACGACGATAATGCCTTCCACTGTGTCCAGTGCGGTTACGCCCTGCGGGGGGCTGTTGCACCCGATGCAACCGGTACCACCCCGCGCAGCGTCCCCAGTTACCTGGCGCAGGCAATCATAGTCACGATTCTTTGCTGCCTCCCGTTTGGCATCGTTGCCATCGTCTACGCAGCGCAGGTAAGCGGCAAAGTGGCGGCAGGCGACTATGCCGGTGCCGTCGAAGCATCCAATAAGGCCAAAACCTGGTGTTGGGTCTCCTTCGGTGTGGGTCTGGCAGCAATAGCCATCTGGGGTCTGCTCCTCCTGTTAGCCGGTTTGTCTGACCTATAGACACATGACAGGAAATGGCGCCAAAAGAAAAGCGATTCCTCGGTGGTCACCATCCGAGCGCTGGAAATCTGCGGGAGTGGCGCTTGCCATACCCATCTTCCTGGTGATCGTCTCCGCTCATGATCCGGCGCGTTCGATTTTGTATCCCCCCTGTCCTTTCCACACCCTGACCGGCTTTTACTGCCCCGGCTGTGGATCATTACGTGCACTGCACCAATTGCTGCATGGACACCTCCTCCAGGCCATTCGACTGAACCTGTTGATGGTATTGACTCTCCCTTTCCTCGGGTATGCGTTTCTGTCTCGTGTCCTGTATGCGGTGAGCGGAAGGCGCATGCCGGGCTTTCCTGTTCCGGCTGCCTGCGTCTGGATACTTCTGGGAATCATTATTTCATTCTGGATTCTGAGGAATATCCCGCTTTTTCCATTCTCATTTTTGGCACCATAAGAAGAGTCGAAGGGTATATTCGGATACCTCGCCCCTCTCAAAACCCAGGACGGCCAACCTTACTTCTGATCTCAATTCCGGATTATGCTCTTTACGCTCCTGCACCTTCTGATCAAATACCCTCCGACTTATTGATAAGTCTCCTGGCAATCCCATTTGAATAAGGCTAAAAAACCTTGACTTTCTCCTTCTTTTTTTAAAAAATAAATTATATTTTGTTCTTAAAAAAATCCTTAAACTTTTGGTGGGGGTATAAAAATATCAAAACACGACTCCAACTCCTTTTGTTGGTTGTAGCTGTTCTTGTTCTATCCTGCAGTGGAAACCAGTGCCAGGAGGGAAGAATTGCCATTATGTATGCTTTCGATGCAGAGGGACATTTGTTAAGAAGCCACATTGCTTTGGAAGACAGTCTGTTTTCCGTGGGGAGAGTCTTTTGGATAGGAAAAATCGCAGACAAAGAGGTGATAGTGGTCAATTCCGACGTGGGAATGACCAACGCTGCCATGACCGCCCAGCTTCTGATCGATAGATTCAAACCCAAAAAGATAATCTTCACCGGCATATGCGGGGGTATAGATCCGGCAAACGGCATCGGGGACATCGTGATTCCAAAGTTCTGGGTTACCCACGATTATGGCCTTTATAACCAGGAGGGCTATAAGACCGGTTGGATCCGGGTATACGTTCCGGAAAAAAAGAGGGCGGATACTCTAACGTTTTTTGCGGTTAATGACGATCTTTTTAAAATAGCGGGAGACGTGAAGGCTGAATTGAAACCGATCCTTGGCAGAACGCCGAAGATCAAAGTGGGGGGCAACGGTGCCAGCGGAAGCTCCTTTATAGATCAGGTGGAGAAAAGGGAGTGGTTAAAAGAAAAATTGGATGCCCAGATCGTGGATATGGAATCGGCAGCGGTGGTGCAGGTGGCAAGAATAAACCAGGTGCCGGTTTTAGTGGTAAGATCCTGTTCGGATTTAGCCGGCGGTTCCGGCTCCTCCACAGCCAGAGACGAGATACGGGAATTCTTTGAGGTGGCGGCAGACAACAGCGCCAGCTTCGTACTGGAACTATTAACGCAATTGTAAAGATTCAAATTACCCATTTCCTCGATTGTCGAGAGGTGCAAAACGCAAGTCAAAAAGAATGGCAAACGCAAAAAAAGGCGATACGGTTAAGGTTCACTTCACCGGCAGATTGGAGGACGGAACGGTGTTCGACACCTCCGTCGAGCGTGAACCTTATGAATTCACCATAGGCAAAAGCCGGATAGTACCCGGTTTTGCAGAAGCCGTAGTGGGAATGAAACCGGGTGATTCGAAAACCATCGAGATTCCGGCGGAAAAAGCGTACGGGCCTCACCGCCAGGACATGGTGGTGAACGTTGATCGAGACAAACTTCCGGCTAACCTGAATCCGGAAGTCGGGCAGAGATTACAGATCAACCAGGCGGATGGTCAAAAGATACCGGCCACGGTGATCGAAGTTTCCGCATCACAGGTAATCCTGGATGCCAACCATCCCTTAGCCGGGAAGGATCTGATCTTTGATATCCAGCTCATAAATATCGTTTAACCGTTTCGCTTATTCATGACAAGTTACTATGCTCTTGCCGGCCCTTGATCAAATTCCTCAAAGCTCTCTACCAAGTTGCTCCTCCAAGGGACATTTGCCAAAGGTTGAAAAAGCTTGACTTTCGGAGTGAAATGAGATAAACTCGTTAGTGTTGAGGTATACCGTATAGCAGGTATCTTGGGTAATCCCAGGTATTCCATCGATTGCCATAACTATAACCGGAAGGAGTGGGAAATGGCGCAGGCAAAGAATGGAGACACGGTTAATGTCCACTACACCGGAAAATTGAAGGACGGAAAGGTTTTTGATTCGTCGGTTGAGCGGGAACCTTTGCAATTTGCTATTGGCCAGGGTAAGATCATTCCCGGATTTGAGCAGGGAGTGATCGGCATGAAGCCGGGCGAATCGAAAACCGTCAATATCCCGGCCGAAAAAGCTTACGGACCTTACCGGAAAGAATTGGTACTGGTGGTAGACAAATCCAAGATCCCAGCTCATTTGAAACCGGAAGTGGGACAGAAGCTAACACTCAATCAACCTGATGGTCGTGCAGTTCCAGTCAGGATAACCGACATCTCCGAGTCGAGCGTAACATTGGATGCCAACCACCCCTTAGCCGGGAAGAATCTGATCTTCGATATCGAGCTTGTCGAGATAGTTTGAGTCTAATCCGAAAGATGAACAGAATGATCAAATAAACCTTTAAAAATAAATTAAAACCATTGGTCTCCTGTGTTTGATAATGTTCCGATCAGGGCACCGGAATCGCTGTCTTGCTCCCACCCTCAACAGAAACATTATTGGACCCGGAGAAAAAAAGGAGGTTGGAATGCAGGGTAGCAAGCTTTATGTGGGAAATCTTGGCTATGCCGTTGACAAACAGGAATTGGAGGATTTGTTTGCCGGGTATGGCCCGGTCAAGGAAGTCAGGATCATCGAGGGTAAAGGTTTCGGATTTGTCGAAATGTCCAACCGGGAAGACGCGGAGAAAGCAAAAGAAGGATTGGACGGCTCCGACTTCAAGGGATCTTCCTTAAAGGTTGATGAGGCCCGTCCGCCCAGAAAGAGACAAGGTGGAGGAAATCGCCCGCCCAGAGGTAGAGGAAAAAGGGATTTCCGAAGGTATTAGGATTATCCTGGATTTATCCGAATCTCCCGAGGCTTTCTAAAAGATTTGGTTTTTTGTCCGCAGCGATATACTGAAAGGTCTTGCCGTCCTGCATCCGGTCACCGGCTTCAGAGCAAGGTATCTGTCTAAAAGTGCGTCCGCAGGAGGTTAAAAAAGTTCGACTTTTCACTCAATGCCGGATAGAATGAAAAAATGCATTGCCGCAGAATTATCGACGATGGGAGTGCGCTGATCCGGAGGGAGACAGTGGAATGTTGAAAACGTTTATTCTCTTTACGCTAACGGTACTTTTATCTTTCAGCACCGTTCAAGCGCAGGAGAGTGGTTTTGGATTGGGAATCATTCTGGGGGAGCCCACCGGGATCAGCACCAAGCTCTGGACCACGGACAACGAAGCCATCGATATGGCAATTGCCTGGTCGTTTGAGAAGGAGGCCGCCGTACACCTGCACGCGGACCTGCTTATCCACAGCCCCAATATGGTCAGGGTGGATATGAGCAGGCTGGTGGCTTATTACGGCTTCGGCGGCAGAATCAAATTCGAGCACAAAAGCAAAGTCGGCGTTCGTATTCCTTTGGGTATTAACTATCTCCCATCCAGGACCCCCATAGACTTTTTCCTTGAGATCGTACCTCTACTCGATTTAGCCCCCGACACCGATTTCAGCTTAAATGCGGCTATTGGGTTCAGATATTTCTTTGGAAAAAAAGCTTACAAAAATAGGTTTGCCGGACCTCTTTGTTGGTAACGGACACCTTCCAGACGGATCTTCGATTTTTGTTACCTTAAATCGTCACGGACGAGGGTGTCCGCCCAGACGGGCGGTCGTCTGACCGTGACGAACGAAACTTGCCCTCGTTAATTCTTTCCAACCCGGAGCCTTGAGAAATTGTCCATCCAAAAGAAAATAGCCAAAAACACCGTCTACAACATCCTGGTGAAGGCCATAGCCTTAGCCTTTGGCTTTGTTGCCTCGGTGGTGGTGGCGCGTTTTCTGGGACCGGAAAAATATGGGTTATACAGCTTTGTTATATGGGCTCTTTCTACCATAGCTCTGCTGGGCAACTTAGGCATACCCACGACCATCACCAAGTATGTCTCCGAGTATTGGGGGAAGAAGGACTTTGCTGCCATTGGTGCCATCGTAAGTCGTCTGCTTAAGGTTAAGCTTTTATCAGGCGTTTTGGTGGGGCTGCTTCTGTTCTTTTTGGCTCCCTTAATTTCCCGATGGTACCACAATCCGGATCTTACGCTCTATCTGAGGGTGGCTGCTTTCGTCATCCCGCCCTTGGGCCTGATGTGGTTTTACAACGGCCTCTTCTGCGGGCTGCAGCGGTTCGATCTGATAGCCAGAATCAATTTGATAGTCTCTCCGGTCACGGTGATGGTCTTTCTTCTGGTCATCTATTTTGGCGGAGCCATAGAGCAGCTGGTGGCGGTAAGCGTGGTGGCTAATGTTCTTTTGGTGGCAGGCTATCTCTATCACAAGAGGACGAAATTCGCCGTCATCCGCAAAGGTCCGGCCAAATATGATTTTGAGGGAAAACTGCTTAAGTTCTCCGCCAGCGCTTTTGTGGTTCTGCTTCTGGAGGCAATAATCTGGGAACGCTTTGGTATATTCTTCCTGAGCATATTCAGCACTCCCACGGAGATTGCCTTCTATAATGTGGCGTTTATCCTATCCAGCCGGACCATGATTCTTTTGCCCGGTGCTTTAACCGGCATTCTGCTTCCTGCCATGTCGGAGGTATATGGAACCGGAAACAAAGATGAGCTTGCCCGGGTGCATGCCAATTCCACCCGATACTTAGCCATGCTCTCTCTTCCTATCTGCCTGGGGGGAATTGCCATTGCCAGGCAAATGTTTCCGGTCCTCTACGGTCCTTCTTTTCAACCTGCAGCTTTCGTTTTTGCCATCCTTATATTGGGTGGAGCGGTGGGCTCCATCGCCACCTCCAGCTCTTCACTTTTGTATGGGGCGGAACTTCAACGGGTAGTGGTAAGAGCGGGCATCCTCTCCGCCCTGATTAACGTCTCAGCCAGCCTGCTTTTGGTCCCCATACTGGGGGCTAAAGGAGCAGCCCTTGCCGGAGCTTCCGCTCAAGTTGCCGGAGGGGTGGTGATGATCTTCTATGCCTACAGGAAGTTCATGAAGCAGAAGTTTCCGCTCTCGAACGTAATACGCATCCTCCTGGCATCCGCCCTGATGGCAATCGCGGCGTTTGTGGTGATTGAGACCATCCGGGGACTGGCGGGACTGATCCTCGCCCTGATCGTCTCGCTCCCCCTGTATATATTGGGATTGCTTGTGACCCACAGCTTAACGTCGGAGGACATAAAGCTGACCGAAGCAGCACTGGGCAGGCTGCCGGAATCATGGAGCAGGTCGATTCAGCCCGTGTTCGGATGGCTGATCAGATTATTTTATCCCCATCGGTAAATCCGGTTGATATCCCACTGACATGGTTGACTTGTTTTCTAAGTCCTCTCGGATTCTTCTTTAAAGAAAGACAAAAGCAAAAGTCCCCCTGATAAGGGGGATATAGGGGGTTCGTTCCCCTGATAGCGAAGATCCGTAGGAAGGGGAGGTCAGGAGGGGTTATAAGGCGTGATTTTATTTAACGCAACACTATTGAGGGGGAAGCCCTTTAACAAAGATTAGATTATTGATCATCCTCTTGACAAATGTTGGTCGGGGGTTCCCTAACCCCCGACCAGTTGGGGGTTCAGGGTGAGGGC